>JAYYHM010000124.1:0-5423 GCA_036148415.1 Planctomycetota bacterium | reverse complement strand
GTTCCTGCATCGGGCACTTACCGTATTGAAGTCTTGGCGCAAGCGATGCATCGCGACACACACTATGACCCCAAAATATTCAGGATCGACTTCTCTGAACCTTTCCAACTAGGAATTGTCCCCGGAGACGTTCGTAGAGGGCACATTCATTACCCGCAATCCATCGAACCGCTTCTGGCCACACCCAAAGTCGTTCCTGACGAAAAACAGGAATGGCTATCCTTTGATGTTTGGTTGGAAGCAGGACAAACCCCACGCTTCATCTTCCCCAATGGTCCCTACGAATCGCGGGCATCCGTGATTGAAACCAATCGAAAATACAGAGACGAATTTGAAAACCCGCAGGATGGAGTGGGACGCGCGACATTACTCAGAGAAGGCGCGTTGCCTCATATTCGAATTGATGAAATCAAAATTCACGGTCCCCTGACCGAGGAATCAGGCAGTAAGGAAGAAATCGCGGTCTTCGGTCCCGGTGGGTTCGATCCCGAGGACGCGGTTCATCAGCTTTCCCGATTCGCGGAGCGTGCTTTCCGTCGGCCACTCAATGCCTTGGACCAACAACGAATACAAGGTTTTTATGCAGAGAGACTCGGCTTGAAGGATTCTCCAAGAGATGCTGCATTGAGTGTTGTCAAACTCATCCTCTGCTCACCTTCATTCCTGTACTTCAGCGAAATCACCGAAGAGCAAGTAGCGAAGCTGAATGACTTTGACATCGCAAACCGACTTTCTTACGCCCTTTGGTCCCAACCTCCTGACGATGTCCTATTTGATGCTGCTCTTCGAGGTGAATTGAATAAAAAAGAAGAACTCAGTCTTCAAATTCAGCGCATGCTAGAAGATGAACGCTCCGATGCCTTCTATAGGGGATTTCTAGATAGCTGGTTGAACCTTCGGAGTCTGGGGGATCTTCCACCACCAAGAAGATTCGCCACCGAATATTATTACGAAAACTTACCGCCTCTGATGAAAGAGGAGACAAAACGGTTCATTCAACATTTTGTCGATGAAGACCTACCCGTCAAAAGACTTCTCACAGCGGACTACACGTTTGTCAATAAAAGCTTGGCAAAACTCTACGGTCTTCCGGAAAAAGAAACACTCCGACTTGCTGATGGTTTTCAAAGGGTGAGTTTAGAAGGTAACAAATCCAGGGGTGGCATCCTTGCAATGGCGAGTGTGTTGACAGTGAGCGCAAACGGTGTGGAAACCTCACCGGTAACACGAGGGGCGTGGATCCTTGAAAATATCCTCGGTACACCACCTCCACCACCGCCTGATGAAGTACCTTCACTGGACAGGACTACCTCTGGTGCGAAGTCGATCCGAGAAAAACTGGAGCTCCATCGAAACGATGCGGCATGCAATTTATGCCATCGCAAAATGGATCCGCTGGGATTCGCACTCGAACATTTTGATCCCGTCGGACGCTGGCGACAGAAATATCCTAAACAGCCAGGATCCGATCAAAGGCAAGAGATTGATTCATCGGGTACGTTGTTAAGCGGCGAAACCTTTTCGAACTATAAAGAATTCACAGAGGTACTGGCTGACACCCGAGCACGTACTCTACAAACCTGCATCGTCACGAAACTGATCGAGTATTCCACTGGACGCCACATGGAGAGAGCTGATGAGTACGAGATTGAAGAGATCATTGATCGACTTCAGCAGAGCGGCGCAGGAATGAAGCAGTTGGTGATCGAGTCACTGACAAGTGATATCTTCCTTAGCCGCTAAAGACGTCAGGAGGGGACGCTTTCTTGAATCAGGTGTCGAGGGAGATCTTTGGATTTCTCACATCCCACCTGTTCCATCACTTGCTGCAGCTGCTTCTTTATCATTTCGAAGGTGTGATGGCCTCCATACTTGCCGAGAGCGCACACCCCCAACATTGGCGTTCGGCCCATAAATGTGAAATCAGCACCGCATGCCAAACATGCGGCAATATCAGCACCGCTGTACATACCCCCATCAATCATCACCTTGAGCTTGCTTGAAAACTCAGGAACAAGTCGATGCATCGGTGCGATAGTACTTTGCCCGCGATCCAGCTGTCGGCCTCCATGATTCGATACAATCAAGCCATCCAGGCCATGCTTTACAGCGATCTTCGCATCGTCCGGGTTAACGATCCCCTTCACGACCAAATTCCCTTTCCACTTTTCTCGTATTTGTGAAATCTTGGTTTCCGTCAGCCTCCCAGAAAAAGTCTTATTCATGAAGAGACCGAGGTGCTTCATGTTGAGCCCCTTCGGGATATAGGGTTTCATAGTTTTGAACTCAGGCTTTCCTGCAATGAGTTGCCCCATCGCCCACTTTGGACTCAAAAACATCTGAATGATATTCCGAGGATTCATTCTCGGTGGGATAGACAAACCGTTACGAATCTCTTTGGGACGGTACGCAAAGGTTGGCGTATCCGCCAGAATCACCAGTGTTCTACACCCCGCTTCCCATGCTCTTTCCAAAAGCTTGTCGCGAAGGTCATCCTCAGCAGGGTGATACAGTTGGAACCAGAACTTACCACCGGTGATGTTGGACACCTCTTCAATGCTGGCGGTACTTACCGTAGATAAGGTGAACGGAAGGTTGTGGTCGACTGCGGCCTTCGCTAGGTACTGACACGATTTAGGCCACATCAATCCCTGCAACCCAACGGGTGCAACTCCAAAAGGAGCATCGTAGGTTTCACCGAACAATTCGGTCGTCTGATCCGCACCTGCAAAATCTCGGAGGTACCAAGGCTTGAGTTGAACCTGCCGGATATCGCTCGCATTCCTCGCGAGATTGACTTCGGAAAAGCAACCCGCTGCTAGATAGTCGTAAGCAAAACCAGGCATTCGCGATCTAGCCTTTGCCCGCAGATAATCGACGGACGAGTACTCAGAATTGAAATGTGAATCCATGGCTTCGTTTTTCGCTCTCTGCGGACGCTATAATGGGGTTACCGTGTAACGAATTCGTCACCCCCTTGGGCTGAACATGATAGTCGATCGTCCAATCAACGACCATCGGTTTTGATCTCGAGCAGCAGGCTTCCTATTCGGCTTCTATTCGGCTTCTATTCGCGAATATCATCATCAGATTAGCGGTGAGCCCGTAGAGGCCGGCATGAATCCCAAACGGCTTGGCATGACCTAGCACTGCAAGTCCGATTGCCACGACAATTCCAACCAACATCCCGCGGAAAACGGATTGCCCGTCCAGCTTTTTCCACCAAAGGCTAACCATGAATGCCGGGCACAACTGGGCAAGCAGGTCCAGCTTTCGATCAAGCATCGTGACCAGGGTGGTGTCTCTGAGTAGGATCGCGCCGGAGACACCAGCGAAAATAAAGAACCACCCACAACGTTTTCCCACCAACATCATCTGACTCTCACTCGCCGAAGGTGCCCACCAACCTCCGTAGATATCCTTGGTCAGCATGGAGGATAGCGACAAGATAATGGAGTCTGCGGTCGACATGATTGCAGCGAGAATCGCGGCGAAGAGAACGACAACCAGCCAGCGTCCTAAAAGGGTTTCCTGCTGCACCTCACGGCACAGTATCGTGAGCAGCGAGTCCGTCTGTTCAGGTGATAAATCAGGGAGATAGGCACGCCCCATGATACCCGCGATGATCGAAACGGATGTCGTCACCAGAGGCAAGCAAGCCATCACCATCAGACTTCGTCGCAAAGTAGTAGAATTCCTCGCACAATAGATCCGTTGAATAGCTTGAGGATACAGAGAGCAACCGATCGCTACGATAAAAAGATAGCTCACCCATTCCCGGATCCCTGACCACGTAGGGGGATTTAATTTCTCTGGTGAGTGCCCTTCCAATAGTCGGGTTGCACTCTCGAGCGACCCGAATTGGCGGAACATCAGAAAAAGAAGAGCGGCAAATCCAAACATCAAGATGCAACCCTGGATTGCATCGGTCCAAGCAACTGCCCGAAACCCACCGAGTGTTTCATAAACCAGAATAATGCCGGCCAAGAAGATTACCCCGCTGCCATAAGCAAGGTACGGGTCGATGTCAAGCAGTCCCTCGACCGCCTTTCCCATCGCCATCATTTGAGCGAGAAGAAAGTTGGCGATCGCCACCATCATCACCACCGAAGCGGCAAGGGTGAGTGGACGATAATTAAAACGATGTTTCAGAAAATCCGCGGGCGTAACAAACGTGAATTTTCTGCTTAACTCAAAAAGTTTAGGGGCAAAAAACAGATAGGCGACGACAATGGATGTCATGAACTGCACACTCACCGTCCATGAAAAACCGACGCGATAGGTTTTCCCCGTAAAACCAAAAAGTGTGTTTCCACTGTATTGCGTGGCGTACAGGGTAAGAAGCAGAACCCATACTCCAGTACTCTTACCACCGAGGTAAAAGTCCGTCATCGTGTTCGCTTTACGAGATCTCCATCCTATCAAGCCGATCAGCAACAGAAACATCAAGTAGCCTGCGATCACACTGATCTCGCCCCAATGAAATGGAACAAGGTGCTCACTCATGATCACCCTCTATCTCATCTTCCCAGGGTTGACGCAGTACCCAAACCGTTAGCAAAGAGACTAGGGCCGATGCGGATAATGAGGTGATCACCCAAACGGGCAGCCCCAACCAACGTATCTGGGCCAACGATGGAAGCCATTGCCAGTACCAAGGCACGCCTAAAATGATCAAAACAAAATAGATCATCAGTGGTTGGATACCTGGTCGGTGCATGGTTCAGCAAGAACAAAGAAAGAAAGGAGAGTAGAAAGGAAGTGTTCCCCTTAATTAACAGGATTTCGCTTCAGTGATCAACATGCATACCCCGGCCAAAATGCATCCAA
Organism: Planctomycetota bacterium; assembly: GCA_036148415.1. Lineage (GTDB taxonomy): Bacteria > Planctomycetota > Planctomycetia > Pirellulales > Pirellulaceae > Rubripirellula. The sequence goes on along the minus strand of JAYYHM010000124.1, from coordinate 593 downwards.
AGACCAATGCATGTCCGGCGCACCAAAGTTGTACTATCGATTTTTGAGTCCTCGAATGAAGAACTCCAAACCCAATGAATGGAAAAGAGCAGCAATCCCCTTGATGAGCAAGATGATACACACAGACGGCTCACGAAAGCCGATAAGCAGAAGCCATACCCCCAAGGATAAAAAGACTGATCGCAAACATTCTGACGGGATAGAGGTCCAAAGTGGCCGGTTTCTGAGATCCACCAATCTCCCTAGCGACCTACTTCTGAAGGGTAAAACGCATTTTGATGCCAACCTAAATACGTTCCGATCGCAACAAAATTCCTCAGCACATCCTTGGCATAGGAAGAGGCGCTCAGCGTCGCACCGTACACTGTCAATCAAGTCAGCGCTGGCAGAGCGATCCCTGCATTCGCTCCGCGAAGAAAGTGTCTTCAGTCCGACATTGAATGAATCATTTCGCTGAACATTCTCTGCACCCTCTATTGCATTGAACCTCAGAATAAGGACGACGGCCCATCGATACCTCAAATTCGCTGAACGATTCCAAATCAGGTTTACAAATGATTAACTCTCTCAACGAACTCCATTCGCTCATCCAA
>JAYYHM010000123.1:0-2938 GCA_036148415.1 Planctomycetota bacterium | reverse complement strand
AATGCTGCATCCAGTTCAATTCCATAGCGAGCCGTTGTATTGCGACACTGCTCTTCCATGTATTGATTGATCAACGGGAGGGTCTTTCTTAAGTCATTGATAGAAAATCCCTCCGAAAGCTCTATCGATGACTTTTCACCCTCTTCGCCGTCGAGTTCTTCGTCTGAAATCAAGCTTTGTCCTTTTGGGTCAGTAAAGTTTGCTATTCGTTCTCGAAGCACTGAGATGAAATACCCCATCACGTGCTCCAGCGGACTCGTCACTCCGAACAGATAGGGATAAAGGTTATTCTCACTGACTCGATAACGCAGCTGTCCATTCACTCCTGTCGTCAGGTTGTCTTTTGTGACCGCTTCGATGGTGGCTTGTCTCTTGGATGGATCCCAAGAGAGGTCAACGGCTTGAGTCGCAACGCTGACTTTATGAACCTCTTGCCAAGGTAGCTTGAAATATGGCCCCCCCGGGCCAATGACACGTAATTGTGGATACGTATAGCGGTCTCCCTCTTCCGTTTCACCAGATTCCGCGGGTGCATTCGGAAGTTTTTCGGCAGCACCGAAGGTGGTTACCACTGCCCTCTGATCGGGTCGTACCGTGTACAGACAGCCGATCAAGACTCGCACGATCGTGAAGACCACGATGCCTGCGAAAAAAGAGATAACGTAGGTCACGATTTCCTCCGCGGATTGAGTTGGTGGAGATTCAAGTATTGATTAACTCGTGATAATCGACAACGGCAATCAATTGCTCTCCTTTTGGGTGCCATCGTTTACGGATCAGGAAATCCCATAACTAGACCCTTGAAATGAGTATCGACTTCGATTTGAAACCGTCACCGTCATGGTGTCCTTAAAAGAGCTGTGAATTCCAATCGGTTTCAAGCGATGAGGGTAAGTTGTTGCAACCCCCGTTCATTGCCTCTGGGAAGTATACAGGGTTTAGGGGGAATGTGTTGCTGCTGTAATCTTCTATTGGATTCAGTGCGTGATCTGAGAACTTGGTTTTTTCGCAGCTCTAATTCACCGCGGCTGGGGAATTCGGTCAGGTTTTATTGAGCTTGACGGTGAGGATGCAAAGGTATGTCATACCCCCTGTTTGGCCACCAGAAGTGGGCGTGTTTCTACCTCTCTAGGTGCCGCACTTCTCACTGCAAGCCGAGAAAATAAAGTGAATTTGCCATACAATAAGGAGTAGATACGGCATTCTGACAAGAATGGACAGCGACCCTTTAGGAGCCGAATTGATGAAAAAAGTGGAAAACAATTTTAAGCGCATCTATCTTGGCTTGATTTCATCTGTTGCTCTCTTTGCTTTGGGATGCACACCTAACGATCAACAATCAGTGGATTCGGAGGATCAAAGTGCAAGCGAGGAAGGTGTGAGTGAACCCGTCGGCAAAGTAGCTCCTGGCGACTTGATTCCGATCAATGATCCCGTTCAAGATGAATCGGAAGAAGAGCTAGTTGATTTTGTCGGTGATGAGAGGTTCGGCGAGCTTTTTGAAGAGGTTGTGCCCATTCTCGAGCAAACTCGCGATCTGGTGGATCAGCACGAGGATCTTCCAGATAAATCAAGATTACCTTTCACGGAGGACAAGCGATCCAATTCAGCAGCTATCAATGAACTCCTGGATGCGGCGATTGTGATTCTTGGGAATTCTGAGGTATCCGATTATCGCCGGAAGATTCGAGAAGCTAATGTTGCGATTAACACCAGCTACGAGAATATTGCGGATTACCGACGACAACGTGTATCAGCCAGTTGGGCCAAAGATCAAAGTCAACTCGATAGGGTGAACCCTTTTGAATTGTCAAAAGAAGCGATTGATGAAAGTATTGAAGCTGAAGAAAAGGAAATAGAAAAACAGAAGGAACAGCTCGTCGGCCTGAAAAAGCAATTTGCAGCTGAGTTATCTGCGATAGGTGTAGTCGTTGATGAAGCGGCTGTTGAATCGCTACTGTCTTCCGTATCAGGTGACGATATTGTTTCCATGGCTGTCGTTTTTGAGAATATCAAAAACATCACGGCTCAATTGCAGAATTTGACTCAGCAGAGTGGAGAAGCTCTCGATGTTTCCAAGCGGTATTACGGAATGTATGTCGTGATGGTGCATGTTATGGATCGAATTCAAAAATCCTTTGTTCGTGACGTTCGGGAAAAACATATCCCCAAGCTGAAGGAGTTCTCAAAGCAAGCTGACGAGAACATTGCACAGGCACGGTCGATTATCGAATTGAAAGGTGGTGACCCGGCGTTGCTGGCTGCAAATATTGAATCCAATAAGCTCACACGAAATACAGCGATCCTCTACATCGATTACTTGCAGCGCAACGCAGATCTGATTGAGGAAGAGAATCGCCGAAGTCAAAAGAATTTGGCTACGGCCATGAACACTTACAACACCGTGAAGCTCTCAAGTGATGTAGCTTCACTCATGAAATCAGGTAGGAGGGACTTTGACGCGCTGATGAAACTTCGGATTCCGCCACTGCGTGAATTCGGCAATGAGTCGATTCGGCGAGAATTCGAAAGAATGACGGTTGAATTGCGCTCAGAGCGTTAAGGTTGTTGGGCATTGCAATATGGTTGGAGCGAGTTTTTTGTGTGAATGAATTGATGTCGCAAGAAAATCCCTGGTTGATAAATACAACGGATGAGACATTCCAAGTGGATGTCATGGAAAGATCAAAACTTGGTCTGGTGGTGGTAGATTTCTGGGCGGAATGGTGTGCTCCGTGTCGCATGCTGGGTCCCGTGCTGGAAAAGCTTGCATCAGAATCGGATGGGAAATTCACTTTGGTTAAAGCTGAAACCGAGCTGAATGCAACCGCTGCAGGGGAATTCTCTGTGAGCGGGATCCCTGCTGTTTTTGCCGTAGTCGATGGTCAGGTCGTCGACCGTTTTGAGGGAGCGATGCCTGAACCTGCAATCTTGGAAT
>JAYYHM010000122.1:0-3560 GCA_036148415.1 Planctomycetota bacterium | reverse complement strand
CAATTAACCCCAGCATCCCTGACCCAGTGATCAGTATTTTTGAACCGTTGACCGGATGCGTCTCCTGCACGAGTCTCGCTGCAGCCGCTACCGTCGCTACCGCACAATTAGCCGGAGCAACCACACTGTCCACCAATGAGTTCGGCACCTTAAAAATGGGAGTGCCTTCCTTCAACAAGCAATGCTCAGCAAGTCCTCCCGTAGGAACACCGTTCCAGTCGTCATGTCCATACTTGAACTTGGAGACACATTTCTGGCTGAGGCCATGAGTGCAATAAAAGCATGCACCACAACTGACTACCATACTCCAAGTCACGCGATCCCCCTTTTTAAGGAGTTTCCCGTGGTAGTCACGCATTTTTAAGTCCCCAAGGGTCTCAATGACTCCCACCATCTCGTGACCGAGCACGCAGAGATCGGTAGTCTCACAGCGTTTCCCCGTATAGGTGTGGAGGTCGCTACCGCAGATCGTGCAACAGGTCAATCGAACGAGAACCTCTCCCAGTTTGGGATCCGGGGGTCCGTAAGACCGCATGATGAAGTTCCGTTTCACGGGATCATACAACACGGCTTTTCCGGTTCTTTCAGCCATCGTTTGCACTCCAACCATCCAAAACTTTTCCGATTCAGCTTAATCACAGGACTAGACCATCAAACCGACTCTCACAATGATGCGTTGACGGCCACAGCATCGTGGCAGAAAATGCTTTCAGCGTCGAGCATAGCAATGATCAGTTCGGATTCAGTCTGTTGAGATTCCCAATGAAAATCGATTCGTTCAGCAAGAATCTGGAACGTGTCCCGGCACCAGCCTTCAGCTTTTACTGCATCCTCGCTGCCTTTGGCACCTACTTCTGCATGTATGCGTTTCGCAAACCTTTTACCGCAGCGACCTATGAAGGCCTTAGCATTTTTGGGATCGGACTGAAAACTGCTCTGATTGCTGCACAGGTTTCCGGATACACGCTATCCAAATTTCTAGGTATCAAATTCGTCTCGGAGATGGCTCCAACACGACGTGCCATCTCGATCATCGGCTTAATCCTGGTCGCGGAACTCGCACTGATTCTCTTCGCTATCACGCCCGCCCCCTGGAACATCGTTTGGCTCTTTTTAAACGGATTGCCCCTTGGGATGATTTTTGGGCTGGTGCTTGGTTTCCTGGAAGGCAGAAAAACATCCGAAGCGTTAGCCGCTGGCTTGTGCGCGAGTTTCATCCTCTCATCAGGTTTCGTTAAATCAGTCGGTCGGATCCTCATTGACAGATATCAGGTGGATATTTTTTGGATGCCTTTCCTCACCGGATTAATCTTCCTGTTGCCACTCTTGGGATTTGTCTGGATGCTTGCACAAATTCCACCACCCTCACCCGAGGACATCCTAAAACGTACAGAGCGACAGACAATGGATCGAACGGCCCGTCTCAGCTTTTTTCGCAAGCACGCTCCAGCTTTATCCATCCTAGTCTTCATCTACATCCTTCTAACTATAGCCCGAAGCGTTCGTGATGACTTTGCTGTGGAAATCTGGCGGGATTTAGGTGTTGAAAACACTCCATCCATTTATGGAATCTCCGAGTTTTGGATCATGATCGGCGTCATGTTCGCCTGTGGCGCGTCTGTCCTCATTGCGAACAACCGCGTTGCTTTTCTGTGTTCGATCGCTGGACTCACAGCCGGATTCGCAATTACCTCCATCACCCTCGTCGCACAATCCGCTGACCTACTTAGCCCAATGCTCTTTATGGTCACCCTAGGGTTTGGCATGTACCTGCCCTATGCCATCTTTCACACTACCGTGTTTGAGAGAATGATTGCCGCTTTTGCGGAACGAGGGAACGTAGGTTACCTCATTTATTTGGCCGATGCGGCAGGTTATCTCGGTTACATTGCGGTCTTGGTTGGAAAGAATCTCTATGCCGGACAGCTGGATTATCTCGCTTTGTTGAAAATGTCGTCGCTCGCGATCGCAGTTACTTCCATGTTTCTTTCGATTTGGCTATTTTTCCATCTCAAAGGTAGGCTTTTTGCGGCAACCTCATCACCGGGAAACGAACAGTGAATCTAAGTGCTCAGCGAGCTGACCTCCTCGTGATCGGTGGAGGCGTCCTCGGAACGTTTCACGCATATCATGCAATACAAAAAGGACTTCGCGTCATCCACCTCGAGCGGCATCACGCTCCCATTGGCGCAACGGTTCGGAACTTTGGCCAGATTGTACCCTCCGGGATGAATACGTTCTGGCAACAACTTGGAAGAGAAAGCTTGCGGATTTACAAGAAACTGCAGACTGAAGTTGATCTAACCGTGAGGGAACAAGGTAGTATTTATCTGGCTTCCAACGCTGAAGAGTTAGGGCTTCTCGAGGAACTGGCTCAAATCAATAAAGGAAACGCCTACCTATCCAAGATGCTAACCAAAGAGCAATGTCACGCTCGCTTTCCCAGTCTGAATGAATCCTATTGCGTTGGGGGGCTGTTCTTTCCGGAGGAGATCTCAGTCAACCCACGGGTGATGATTCACCGCTTGCATCAACACTTACAGGAGCACCCTCTTTACCTCGGTTACTTCGGTGAGGAAGTGAACGAACTGGAGGTGCAAGCTGATGGAACGGTTCTCGCCACCACCACCAAAAATGGAGCCTACACAGCTCAAAAATCGATCGTATGTGGTGGGACCGAAATTCGCACCTTATTTCCACAAACGTTTCTCAGCAGTGACCTCGAGATCGTCCAACTTCAGATGATGCGGATTGCGGCTGACAGGAAAGTGAGCCTACCTGGGAATGTCCTCACCGGATTAACGATTCGCCGCTACGAGAGTTTCCAAGATTGCCCATCCTGGGGAGAGACCATCGACAACTGGACACCCGATCCATTCCAGAAAGAATTTGGTATTCACATACTCTTCAAGCAGGAATCCGACGGGAGCATCCTCCTTGGTGACTCCCATCAGTACGCAAAATCGGGCGACGAAGGAATACTCCCGTTTACCAATCGATCGGATATCAACCGATTCTTCATCGAGGAAGGCAAACAAATTTTTAACCTCCCTAACTGGACCGTCACCGAGACATGGCTCGGTAGATATTCACAGACCTCCGATCCTAGTGGTGTGCTAACAGAAACCATCGATGATCAGATTCACTTGATCACCGGAATCGGTGGAAAAGGCATGACCGCGGGACCAGGTTTCGCGAAGGCACAGATTAAAGAGATTTTTAATGATTAAATTGGTTGTATTCGACATGGCTGGCACCACCGTCGATGAAGACAATGTGGTTTATAAAACGGTCCGTAAAGCGATCAATTCCGCGGGATACAGTTTTACCCAGGATGAGGTTCAAGCCGTCGGAGCGGGCAAGGAAAAGTCACAAGCCATCCGTGACGTTCTCGCACTTGACGGGCAAACTCACAGCGAGGATGAGATTCAGGATATTTTCCGAAACTTCAAGTCCCTACTAGCTGCCTCTTATCAAACGCTCGAGGTTACCGAGCAGCCGGGCACCACAGCGACGTTCAGCCAGCTTCGCGCAGCAGACATCAAGGTCGTCCTCAATAC
>JAYYHM010000121.1:0-4323 GCA_036148415.1 Planctomycetota bacterium | reverse complement strand
CCTCAGGAATCTCTCCTCTTCGATTACTCAAACCTGCGTTCATCTTCGCGGCTATCTTAAGCCCCATCGCAGTGGTCGTCTCCGATTTAGCAGTTTCCTGGGGACGTCCCGGAGTGAATCGCGTCGTCCTGATGTCCATTGAAGACATTGCGTACCGAGTGCTTAGGAGTGAACAAACCTACACCTCGGATCAAGGGTTTTCGATTCACGTCCGCGAAGTTTCCGGTCGTAAATTGATCCGGCCCACGGTCACCGTTCACAATAGTGGTTCTCATGGCCCAATGAAACTCACGGCCAAAGAGGGTGAATTGCATTTGGATCCAGAGACTGAAACCCTCTTGCTGAGAGTGGTCGATAGCCAGGTGGAGGGTGGAAGCCTTTTCCAAAGCATTGTCCCTGGCGAAACCGAATTCAAAATCCCCCTCTCCAATCGAGTATCACCCCGAGATCTGAGTAAAAAAAGTCCGAGTGAACTGCCAATGAGCTTACTGAGTAGCGAAAGGCTAATGCAGGACAGTCGCAATCACGCGATTGTCGGGCAACTCGCGGCACACACCGGATTTTCAATTCTTACCTCTCGCAATGAGAACATCACGGGTGTCGGCGACAACGAGATGGAGTCGCATCTCTACAAAAGTCGCAAGCGTTTAATTCGCCTGCAAACAGAACCCTGGAGACGTTGGGCTTGGGGCTTCAGTTGTTTCTTCTTTGTCCTGGTTGGAGCCCCCTTAGCGATGATCGCTAAAACCAGCGATTACTGGTCAACCTTTGGACTCTGTTTCCTTCCGACATTGATCGTCTACTACCCACTATTCATCTTTGGGCTTGAACAAGCCAAAGATGGCTTAGTGCCACCCTACGGTGTATGGCTGGGTAACATCATTCTTGCTTTGATTGGTACGGTTCTGATCACTCGGGTGCGTCGATACTGATCCAAGATACTCTGATTCTGGAGATCTTTGACTCAATTGACCGTCACCGTTGACTACTCAGCGGTTAGCTCACGCAGTCTGGATATCAAACGATTCGCTTCGTATTCCAACAAAGGAACCTCAAAAGCTAATCGATCCGTCTCTTTCTTGGTGCAGGAACGTTCGATCGATGCAGAAATATCTCGCAGTGGGATCGCAACAAAAAGATCCGCCGAACCTTTCAGCGTGTGCGCGTAATGCATCACTGAATCAAAGTCAGAATTCTCAAGAGACTTGAGAAGCTGTTTTGTCACTGATTGACACTCGCTGGAAAAGACATCTGCGAGCTGCCTCAATGCGTTTAAGCCGCCAGGAAATCGCCTTAATGCGAGTTCAACATCCATGGGCTGTGAATCGCCACGGTAAGCAAACTGACCCAAATTTGAGGATTCCGAAGAGGGTGAGTTATCAGGATTGCTTTCCTTGTCCACTCCGCTACCGTTCGGCATCGGAGGGTTCGGAGTCCGACGGGATTGAACAAACGCTCCTACCTCACCATCGAGCGAACGCCCTTCGGATAATGTACCATCCTCTTGATTGACTAGCTGTTCTAGCACGTCATTTAGGTCGTGCGGGTGTATCGGCTTGGTGAGATGCGCGTCCATTCCTGCTGACTCGCAAGCAATCCGATCTTCCTCGTATGCCGCAGCGGTCACAGCGATGATGGGAATATGATCACCCGTGCTGCTCTCTTGTGCCCGAATCTCCTTGGTAGCCTGTATCCCATCCACGTTTGGCATGTGCATGTCCATCAGAATGACATCGATACCGCCTCGTTTCCAGATTTCGATCGCTTCATCTCCATCGCTAGCGAGGATCGCCTTGTGGCCAGCGGCTTTCAACATCCCCAACGCAACCTGTTGATTAGCGAAACCGTCCTCGGCGACCAACACCGACAGAGGTTTGGTGTCTATTGAGCCTGCTCGCAGCGAACGAGTTGACCCGTCAGCGCAAATAATCTGCAGAAGAATCTCCAAGAACTCTGATTGAACGATGGGCTTCGTCACACTCCGCTCAATACCAATCCTTGTCAAGACATCTCCGTCAGGTTGTTGGTTGGATGAGGAAAGTAAAACCATGCTCGGCGTTTCGCTTCCCAAACGGTTCAGTATCTCTCGAGCAAGATCCAATCCGTCCATGCATGGCATCATGTAGTCCAGAAGAGCCAGGTGGAAAGGTTGGTTGGTATGAATTGCGGAATCCAAGGCTTGAAGAGCTTCTTCGGCGTCCGCAGCGACCACTGCTTGAGCTCCCCAGCGACCCAAAAGTTCATCAAGTATCTGGCGGTTGATAGGATGATCATCTACCACGAGGACTCTCAGACCAGCCAGATCCCGATAATCTGCAGGTCGCTCCCGCTCACCAGATTCAGCAGGTTCCAATGGAAGGTGAAAGGAGAATTCGCTGCCGACCCCAACCTCACTAACTACACTCAACTCACCCCCCATCAATTCAACCAGTTGGCCGGAGATCGCCAGACCTAGGCCAGTACCACCAAACTTACGAGTGGTCGAAGCATCAGCCTGAGTGAAAGCTTCCAAGATGGAATGCTGCTGGACTTCAGGTATCCCAATTCCTGTATCATTGACCTCAAACACCAGACGGTCTTCCACGGTAATAGGACTGGAATGCGCATCGGTTTTGGAACGAAGGCTGACCTTTACAGAAACCTGCCCACTTTCAGTGAACTTGATTGCGTTTCCCACAAGATTGACGAGTATTTGCCTGAGTCGACTGGGGTCACCGAGAATCCACTCCGGCACTTCAGGTGACAGATAGCACAACAGCTCCAACTGTTTTTCGGCCGCTCGCACCGCTAGGGTTCGAACGGCTTTTTCGACAACATCCCGGATCGGAAACGGAATCCTCTCAAGCTCCAGCCGCCTCGCTTCAATCTTTGAGAAATCAAGGATGTCATTGAGCAAAACTAATAGCGCCTCAGCTGAATCCTTAAGGATTTCGAGGTATTCACCTTGTTCAGGCTTCATCGTCGTCATCGAAAGCAACTCGGACATTCCAATGATCGCATTCATCGGTGTTCGAATTTCATGACTCATATTTGCCAGAAATTCGCTCTTCGCTTGGTTGGCGTTATCCGCGGCGACTCTTGCTGATTTGAGTTCTTCCTCGTACTGGACGATGTCGGTCACATCTCGAGAGATACCAAAAGTCCCAACCACTTGGTCTTTGTGATCCAGCAATGGCATCTTGGTGGATCGGCACCACGTATCCGATCGATCCGGCCACGTTTCCTTTTCCAAGCGATTCAAGAGGGGTTCACCGGTCTCCATGACTCGTATTTCATCAGCCCGCGCATCCTCAGCATGTTCGCTACTGAAGATGTCCGCATCTGTCTTCCCCTCAGCTTCCTTAGCACTCGAAAGGCCGAACTTGCGTGCCATCGCCTCGCTGATCCGAAGAAAACGACTTTCTCGATCTTTGAAGTAGATGCAATCGGGAACATGATTCATCAAGTGATTCAATAGATGACGTTCATGCTGCAGATGATCTTCAGCTTGCACGCGATCACTGACATCCCAAAACATAACCTGCAGTCCAATGACAGCTCCATTGGAGTCAAGGATGGGGCTCTTGACCCTCTCAATCCAAGACTCTCTGCCGAGCCCATCGCGCGTCAACTCAATATTGTGCAGAGGCGTCTTTTCTCTCAGGACCTGCAGATCATCTGCGATGTACTTCCCTGCAATCTGCTCGGGAAAAAGGTCGTGGTCCACTTTGCCTACAATCTCGTGCAGCTCCACCTTCCTCCATTGAAGATAAGCTGCATTGGCAAAAACCCGGCGACCCTCGAGATCCTTCACAAGAACGCAGAGCGGTAAACTATCGACCAAAGAGGTATAGGTTTCACGAGCCTCCGTTGGGCGGAGTGCCTGTAGAGGAGAAACCCCGCCAAGCTCAGATTCCGAGTTCACCTGATCGTTATTGCTTTCTTGGCTCGGATTAGACATGTTGGCTCCTGTTAGCAGAGCAGGTTCAGTGCGGCCGAGAATATCGAGTTAACGATCTCGGTGGTCGGTGAAGACAAAAATGGCATTCAGGGTCGCGGAGTAAAATCATCCGAAGGCCCGACAGATTCGGCAAACTTGGCCAATAAATCCGCTGCCGCATCCAAATCCTCAGTCGAAATCACCTCCACTGCCGAATGCATGTAACGATTCGGGATCGCTACAAGCCCGGTAGCAACGCCACCTCCATGCAACTGCATCACGTTGGCATCGTTTGGCGTTGCTCTACCAATAGCAGCAAGTTGATATGGAAGTTTATTTTCCTCAGCCAATTGAATCAATCGATCAGCAACGACAGGATTGATGTTGGGACCTCTGAAAATAAC
>JAYYHM010000120.1:0-4335 GCA_036148415.1 Planctomycetota bacterium | reverse complement strand
ACTTTTTTCATCGTCTGTCTTAAGAAATGCTAATTCGATTTCATCTAGGTTTACCAAGGTGTTGGACGATTGGCCCTCCACCAAAGTAAGTCGCTGCTCCAGCTGTCGATCACCGAATACAAACTGACCAAACATCAACAGTCCCACTCCAAGGTGAAGTAGAACGTTACCACCCTGTTTACCAAATACCATCAGACAGCCGACTAACATGACTGTCCCAGCACCGAGACCCTTGGTCAGTTGCCAGACAATCCTCAAGCCTGGGTCTCCGACACGAAAACCCGTCATTAAACAGTACATGATGAAGGCTGCGGCGATAAAACAGAGGGAGTAGCCGATCACTTTGATGGTGGTGTTTGTGATACGCCTAGAGGCTGCTCCGAGCACAAAGGTTAGAATGGTCAGTGAAGCCAAAACTACCGCCCACAAGACCTGGTAGCTGATCGGAGGTACACCCTGAAGTCCATCGCTGCTATGGCCAGCGGAAATCACCAAAGCAGCGAGCACGCTTCCTACCGCCAACAAAGACCAACCCGCTTGCGCTCGTACCCCTTTTGATTGAATACGAAACCGGGTGATCTTGGCCGCTAGTAAGTTGATCATCAGCAACATACCGATCATTGCTCCCCCGGGCATCGGGATGATTCCTGGTATGGGTGTGTCGTGACGATAGAACGCTTGAGGGAAGAAATCATCAATATGTAACGGAGCAATCCAAGACAGAAAATACCGTTGCTTCACTTCCAACATGTTCATCTCGTCCTGAGCCAAGGTGCCAACCATGACAATGACAAGAGAAAGGGCAAAAAGAACCACAGTCAGACGCAAGGAGCCAAGCACCTTGAGGATGCCGGAAGCACTAAAAGCGGGCAACGATGACGCTTCTGCAGTTGGGTTAATTGTAGACATTCGAATCCGTATTCCAAAAAGTGAAGACCTTCGTCCCTAGAGGTTAAATTGAAGGCTTTCGAGGAAAGTTTGTACTTCCGCGCTCTGGGAATCCACCGTTTCGGGTGGTCCCGTCATCTTGATAAACACGCTTTGCTCTTCACCGACAGGAATGATCGTAGCATCGATTATCTGCTCATCGGATCCAGAAGAGTCTCCCCGGAGTATAAACCGCTGGGCGCTGAGCCCATCAACTTCGAATTGTTGGGCATCTTTCAGCGCTTTGTCCAAAAGCTCGTCAGAGACATCGACGTCAGAAATCTGCCCCAGCCAGCGTTTCACGTTACCACGGAGGTCTCCACCGGCAATGATGACTGTCATCTCTGCCGTGGCCCCCTCGGGTCCCACGTCAAATGACGCTAGACGCATCGAACTGGCTCTACCGTCACGCCAACCTTCTGGGCGTTTGTATTGAAGCCTTGGATCGTCATTGGATGCGGTTTGAGGCTTCTGACCAGCTTGACTCGCTGATTGGCTCAGTGTCGCTGCTGGTGCATTGCGACTACTTGAAGCAAACGGAGGGACCATGGCTGAAGAAGCAGACTCCGATACATCGCCGGTCAGATCCACCCAGACCCCCTCACCGTCCGAGGCTTCTACATCAAGGGTTTCGGCCCCGGCCAGCGGTTTGGTGGAATTACTCAGAGCCAATTGACCACGCCATCGATTAACATTCGCGCTCACCTGTGCTTCCCAATTTTCTTGGAGCGAGAGTGCCGAAATACTGATATCCAACTGTTTTTGAGGTGTCTCTACAGATACACTCGCGAATCGCATCGGCTTATCAGCCGCTCTTCTCCATCCATCAGGCAACGAAGTCAGGAGCGGACCGTCCTCGTTGTAGGGAACCTTTTCTACAAATTGCCGGAAGGTTTCAGCCACTCCTGCAATCGCGGGTTCAGGCCCCATGACTTTGAAGAACCACACTTGATTCCCCTTTGGAAACATTGCCCCAAGCATTCGCTGCTTCTGCGGAAGAAACTCGGCGGGAACCTCGGTTGAGATGATATAGGACTCTATTCTGGCAGGCTCTTCGCAACCGCTAACCACGAGTAGCAAAAGTGAGAGTGAAATGAGATGGAGGGGAATTTTCATTCGAGATCTAATAGAAAACGCACTGAGGGAAGAACCCCGTTAGCTGAGCCCTTCAAAGAATTAATTGCTTTGCTTTTCGCTAAGCGATCCGAGGTGTGGAGAGGTTTTCACTGGGATGCAAGCCGCATTCGGCAAAAATCGGATTCACGTCCGTACTGCATACTATAGACGTGCGAAGGGATTTGTTCTCACCCAACCCACAATCAAGACCGCAGGAATAAGCACAGAAATGCGGTCTGGCCGGACTGTAGGCAATATAGGGGTTTGAGATCAAATTGTCGCCGATCTTGGTTTTCAGCCCTAAAAATTTCCAAGATCCGCAAAAAATCGCCATCGAAGACAGGTCAAATCGGTCTTCACCCGCTCCGAGCAAAAGAAATTACTAGGGCTTTCGAAGAGCGAATTGAACCCAGATATAGGGATCTATTCAATCCGCTTTGAGTGGTTTCGAATCACCAACCCATGGCGTCAATGAGTAAATCCGTGAGAGAGCTAATGGGAGTGGTGGGTTCCGCATAGGTCCAAAGATTTCGAACAAGGTCAGTCATCAGCATTCCACCCACACTCATCACACAGATGATTAGAACGAGTGTGATGCACTGAAATAGAGTGAATGGAACCTCATAGGCACCACCAGCAGCCGGGGTTACCACCGCCTCAGATGAATCATCGAGAGCGATTGCTCCATCATCAGCTTCTAGTGCCAGAGCGTCACCTGCGTCCTCATCGGCAGCAAATACTCCGTCATCTAAACTTGCAGCGTCTCCGAAAGCGTCTTGCTCAGCAAAATCCACTGCATCAGCGATCGCCTCGGATTCTTCTACCTCAATAACTTGGGAACCACTATCGACATCCGTATCTAACCCTATCCCGGAAGGTGAGAGCTGGAACTCTTCATCCGCTTCGAAATCTACAGCCAAATCACCAGATGCTGAGCCGCTTTTACTACCATCTGCCAATTCCACATCCAAATCCAGAGAGGAAATACTGCTGCCCGCTAGGTCGAGTGGCTCACTCTCCAGTGACAGTCCACTGTCCGAAGGACTCATGAGATTGATACCGCTATCGCCAGCGATAGAAATGTCACTCCCGGCACTTCCCAGCATCAGATCGTCGTCATCTGCTGCAATAACTAGGTCATCATCCTCAGCCAGAGCGTCATCCGCCTCTTTGTCGTTACCCGACAGTAAATCCTCATCTCCGCTGATAAGTCCACTGTCTTTTTTACCGTCATCTCCAAGCAAATCTAATTCACTAAGAACACCACTGCTTGGGCTTGCCAAACCAGCACCTTCCGAACCACTCAACACATCGAGTTCTTCCATCAACTCGAGGTTGCTCGCCCCAGAACCACTTTGGACGGGCTCATCGCTAGAAAGGTCAAGCAACCCAGAATCAGCACCGATTGCGGGCCCATCAAGCTTCAACTCCGAAGAATCGATCTCAAGAAGATTGGCACCTTCACTTTCCATCAACAGATCGCCCGACTCAGACAAATCACCCGACAATGAGCCTGGGACCTCTCCGAGCTCTTCTGCAAGTTGATCTACAGCATCTTCTGGAAATTTCCAGCTCGCACCATCGCGAAATCCTCGAACCTGTCCTTGACTTCTAAGATCAACGAGGCGATCGGTGGAGATACCGAGTTTGTTAGCAGCTTCTTCAAGTGATAAGTAGTTTGCCATGCGATTATCTTGGTAAGCGTTTAGCTGATTTCAATCTTTGTATTTCCGGTGTAACCGGTTCAAAAGAGAGTTGGATCTAGGTTTCTAGTGCGTCAATGACGGGGGGGAGTTGGATGAAACAGTGTTCGGATTTACGGGGAATTCAACCCTCGAATCTCATCGGGAAGTGGATCTGTAACGTTTAACTGAACTGAAAAGTCGGCATCGATTGGACGACTGCTGACAAGGCGAATCTCGCCCGCCGAATTCACATGATACACAGCCATCCAGAATTTTTCGGTATTAACTAGTGTAATTGTCTGAGTTCCTGGGACTTGGGAACTCGAGAAGCCAATCACCGACCCAGCAGCGCCTACGCGAGCTTCGGTCGGTTCACTTGACGGCTGTTCATCAACCTGACCCTCTGATGAAACCCCTCTATAGGGCTGCGACTGCTGGCCCTCTCCGGAGGTCACCAATGCACCCATCGCAAGAATTGCAATGGATAGTCTTATCACCTTTGGTGACACCAAAAGGGAGTGAAATGCTCTAAATCGCATGAAGATCGATCTGCATTTCGAATTACAAACCATTACGTTTGACCATACATAAGGGGAATAGTCTCTGA
>JAYYHM010000119.1:0-16350 GCA_036148415.1 Planctomycetota bacterium | reverse complement strand
GGTATGCTCAAAAAAGTGGCGGTACTTGTTTCCGTGGCTACGATAGATCCCAGTATTGAGTACCAAGGCAGATCGCGACCACCAAGCAGATAACCCGAGAGATCTTTTTGCTTTCTTCCAACGAGCAACCCTAAGGCCACCATTGCCACCATGTAGATCACAAGAATTACAGTATCGACCGCGTGAATCTCCAAAATGCTGATTCCATGTCTCGAGAGTTGAAACCGGTCAAGCTAAACTGACACGGTGAACCTGGTCTTATAGGCTTGATTGTGAATCAAGCATGAATCGAGAACAAGCAACAATGTTGGAACACCTAACGACTGAGGCAAGAAATCCCGCCTCTACCAAGATCGATACCTTAACGGCTATTGAGATTGTACGTCTGATGAACGAGGAGGACGCCACAATCGCTGATGCGGTGTCAAAAGTCGCTTCTGAAATCGCTCAATCTATCGACCTAATTGTTCGCCAGTTTCAGGCTGGTGGTCGGTTGATTTACATGGGAGCAGGGACATCGGGTCGGCTTGGAGTACTCGACGCAAGTGAATGTCCACCTACGTTTAGCACTAACCCGGAGATGGTAGTTGGTCTAATCGCTGGAGGGTTTGACGCCTTAACCCGGGCTGTGGAAGGAGCGGAAGATCATCCGGAGTTAGGTGAAAAAGATCTGAAAGGGATTGGATTCTCCTCGCGAGACATTTTGGTGGGTATTGCCACAAGCGGCCGTACACCTTACGTGATTGGTGGGTTGCGATATGCAAAACAGATGGGAGCTCCTACCATCGGGTTCTGCTGTAATCCATCCAGTCAACTCCAAGACTACTGTCAAATTATGATTGCACCGATCGTTGGAGCTGAAGTGATTAGCGGTTCGACGCGTATGAAAGCCGGCACGGCCACTAAAATGGTATTGAATATGTTGACCACTGGCGCGATGGTTCGCCTTGGGAAGACTTACGGTAATTTGATGGTTGATTTGAAAGCGACCAATCACAAATTAATGGATCGGTCAGCTCGCATTGTTTCCGAGATTACGGGTCTGAAGGATTCCCAATCCCGCGATCTATTGGGCCAGTGTGACAACGAGGTGAAGACAGCCATCGTTGCAAACCTTTTGTCGATCAGCGCGCAGTCAGCCCGAGAGAAGCTCCAGAGAACCGACGGTCATCTACGCAATGCGTTGGAGTCGGCATCGTGAGTAAGTGCGAAGAGAATTTGATTCTTGGCGTTGATGGTGGCGGTACCAGTACAACTGCGTGGATCGCCGAAATAAAAGCTAACGGTTCTGTGCGGGTGATTGGGCGAGGTCGAAGAGGTTCGTCGAATATCCTTAGTGTCGGTACAGAAATTGCGTTGCAGAATCTCGATGAAGCGAGTCAGGATGCGTTTCAATCTGCAAATACTCCGCCCGCGATGGTGGCGGCCGCCAGTTTCGCAATGGCTGGTTCAGATCGCGAGACCGAACGGAAGAAAATCCAGAAATGGGCACTCAGGCGGTTCATTTCGAAGACGGTCTCCGTTAGCAATGATGCGCTGCCGGTGATCTATGCTGCAAATCACTTGGGTGTGGGAATAGGTTTGATTGCAGGTACCGGGTCTTTTTGTCTTGGACGTTGCGAAGATGGACAAACGCGGCGCTGCGGAGGATGGGGAAGCTTATTTGGTGATGAGGGAAGTGGTTACAGCATTGCAGTGAGCGCGCTTCGCGCTGCATCGCGTGATGAGGATCAACGGGGGCCGGCTACGATCCTACGACAATCACTTCTTGAAAAGATCGGCATGGACAGCTTCAATCAAGCAGTTTCATACCTGTATTCACCGTCCACCACGCGGGCAGAAATTGCTTCCCTCGCCGATCTTGTTTTTAACGCTGCGGATGGGGGTGATTCAATTGCCATGGAAATTCTTTCTTCCGCTGCGGCAAGTCTTGCTGAGTTGGTGGTGACGATAGGTAACAAACAATTTTACGATCACTCCACTTGGTGTGTTGCTATGGGTGGTGCTTTATTGGTCAACCAGGAAGGATTTATCGAGCAGGTTACAAAGCAAATCGAAACCACGAGCAATCGTACGATCAATCGAGTGATAGTTAACGATCCTGTGACCGGGGTATTGAACATGGCACACGAATTGTATTTGAATTCATCAGGAGTGACTTGAATGATGTACCGCCATGAGGCCTAGAAGTGGAGCCCGGTACTCTTCATTTCTTCGCTGCGGGTTTCATAATTTTGTAGCATTATCTCTGCATCGATGAGGTTGTGGTCACTCGCGTTTTGAACAGAATCTATCTGAGGTAGAGATGGCTGCTGAAAGAATACTGCTAGTGGTCAATACAGTTGAGGGGAGAAAGGTGTCGTGAGCCAACCGAGAATTTGTTTTCTATTACTGCTGTCCTCAATCGTTGTGGGTGATCGAGCGTTCGGTGAACTGCCCCCTTTTACCGACTACTGCACTCGCTTGAGGCAGGAGATACAAGGGAAGAAACACGGTTTCCTAGCGGGTAACTTGTCCTATTATGTGGGTGGGTTCCACGCTAGTTGGGATCTCAAAGAGCACGAGACGATAGGTCTTACTCATCCTTTTAAGCATGACCTCCGAAGTCGAGGTGTTGGCATCATCCAAAGCACGGGTGTTGGCAAGGATGATACGGGATTAGGCAATGACTTTTCCGGATGGGAATTCTACAAGGATGCAAAAGTTCTTTACGGTTCCGTACTGGTCGGTGATCAACTATTTCGCCATCCCACTCCAAAAAAAATGTATTGGCAACCAGATCGCATGATCTGTGAATATGAGATATCAGGTGTCCAGATTCGGGAAGAAAAATTTATTGCGAAGAACGACGCTGTTTGCACCATCATTGAATCATCAAAACCAGTAACTCTATTATTTGAAGGACAGAGTTTCTTTGGGCGTCACAGTGTCAGCAGCTCAGCAAAAGTTCGCTACGATGACGATTTAAATGTCATACATGTTTTGGAAGGAGGAATGACGCAATGCCAACCGGAGACAGATCGGAGTAAAAAGATCGCTCCGATCATGTATGACGGCATGAGCACCGTTCTAACGGCAACACGGGAGTTTGCATCAACGTGTGAGTTTTCGGAAAACGATCAGGGCCAGCAGTTTTATCAGTTTCAAGTCCCCTGTGATCCGGATGGGGTCGCCCTGATTTGGGCAATGGGAGACGAGTATCAAGAGGTCGTCAAGGCGATTCAATCATTGCGAGATCGCACGACTTCTGAAACGGGATTAAACCGAGATGATACGAGGGAAGCTATTCAACATCAGAATACTCCCGTCCAAGCAGCGCTAGCCCAAAAAAGCGAACACGTTAATCTGGAGTTAAATGCACAAATCCCACGTTTTAGGTGCTCGGATAAACGTCATGAGGACATCTATTATTTCCTTTGGTCACTGTACTTGATGTATTACATCGATGTCGGACGTGGCATGGAAATGGAGCCACACACGCAGACTGCAGTGAATAATTTTCTGGGGATGCATCGGTATGATGCTACATTTCAGATAAAAGTAGGATCTTGGATCACCGACCAATCCACTTACTCGTATGGGAATGTTTTGACGTGGAAAAACCTGTTCAAGGCAGGTTATTACAAGAAATCGCCACAGGGAGTCATCGCACTGGCCGATAACAAAGGCGTTTCCTGGCATTCAGGTGTGTACGGTAATGAATTATCGGAGCACGTATTAGGTGCTTGGCAGATCTATCAACATACCGACGATCTAGAATTTCTTCGTGATTGTTACGAAGGGTATTTTCGAGAAATTTTTTATCGTCGAATCGCACCGTTCGCTTCAAATCACTTTGAGGTTGCTGAGACCCTAGCGAACATGGCTCAATTGACCGGTCATTCAGAGGACATTGCACATTGGGATCAATTGATTGATCGTAGCCCGGATGCAATAAAAGCATGGTTTGATCAACGTTGGCAAATAAACGGGCATCAAGATTACTTTGCTGGATCAACTGATGGCATGTTGATGACTAATGGTTTCTGGCACATCGGGTCGCGTTTTTTTCCCAAAGAATACGCGATCAAAATGGTGGATTCATGGGCAGATGATCGTGTAAAAGGTTTCCATGGAAAGTTTTTTCCATTGGCAATGTCACGCAGTTCGATGCAACGATTCGCAAGCGATGTTGACCATGCTTTTGGTTATACGCCCGATACGGCATATTTCACCTTGAGCGGAATGTTTCGACAAAGGCTGGGGGATGTATCTCAGAGATTAGCGCTTAACCATCTCGAAAATTACAACTTCAACGCGCAATGGGGGATACCCGTCGCTCCCGAAGCATATACCCGCGACGGAGTTCTATTCGGTGATCAGTATTCAAATTTCAATGCGGGTAAGATCTTGCTGTATTTGGAAGGTTTTGCTGGTATCGATTACTCGTTGCCCGACAATGAATTGCGAGTACACGATAACATGCCAAAGGAATGGCAGTGGATGGAATTTCAAATCCCGATGGTTCACAAAGAGAACGATGCTAAATCATGGGTGAACATCAGGTACGAGCGAGATCAGCAGGGTGATACGACTCAAAAAACGATTGTCGTTTCTGATTGTCCGTTGAATGTCGTCATCGAGCCATGGACGGAAGCCAAAGAGGTCAGATGGAGAAAGACTTCACATGAATCAACCGTCGAATCAGAGTCGTCATATCCAGATTATGGCCATTATGAGTTCAGAGATAGCAATCGGGTCAAGAGCGTTGAGCTACAGTTGTTGTCGGATCAGAGTAGGGAGTGATCATGGTCAAAAGGGTCATGGCCATGAAACCAC
Source organism: Planctomycetota bacterium (assembly GCA_036148415.1). GTDB lineage: Bacteria > Planctomycetota > Planctomycetia > Pirellulales > Pirellulaceae > Rubripirellula. The sequence continues at coordinate 11,532 of JAYYHM010000119.1, read as the reverse complement.
ATTTCTCGAGCAAATCTTGTGGGTGAGTTTATTCGCCGAGCTCAATTGGCCATTGAGGGATGCCAATGGAATCAAGTTGCTTTTGGTACCGAACTGCTTGGGGTTGTGCTTCGGCGTAGGGGGCATCCTCATTCACCATTAACGGTAGGGTTTCCGCCCACCAAAGATCGTATGCTTTTCTCAGTTCCGAGATCACCTCAGGATGTTCTTCAGCAACATTCTTTTCTTCAAATGGATCATTGGAAATGTCGTAAAGTTGAGTTTTATTCACAAATCTCCAGCGCTGAGTCCTTACTGCACAATTCTTGAATTTACTATCGTCGGGATTATCACCTTTTTCCCATCGTCCCTGATGAATGAAAAGTGTGCGGTCCGCCCAAGTCGCCTGTGAATCATTCAAAAGAGGCAATAGAGACTTTCCGTCCCGTTTCTGAATGGACTCAGGAATCGTGGCATCTGCTAGATCACAGAAGGTTTCAAATAGATCGATGTGAGCCGTGAGAGCAGGAATATCGATTCCCGGTTTCAGTTTTCCATCCCAACGCCAAAAAGCAGGCACATGTGTTCCACCCTCATAAGGGGAACCTTTTCCCGTCTTAAAACCTGCGGTGAACATCTTTTCGGATTTTCCATTGCGCTTACCGGTTCCTCTAGCTTGACCATTATCTGTCATGAAGATGAAGAGAGTATCTTCCCAAGCTCCCCACTGTTCCATTTTGTTCATGAGCTTGCCAATGTTATCGTCAATGTTTTCGATCATTCCATAGCGCCCCTGGATAATCTCATCCCAACCGTCTTCAGCAAATCTTTTCTTGTATTGACTCGGCGCGAGCATGGGTCCGTGTGGAGCGTTGGTACTGATGTAAGCGAAAAACGGGGTATTTGATTGACGCTGTCTTTCGATCCACATAGTTGCCGCTTCAAAGAAGACATCTGTGCAAAAGCCCTCTGTCTGTACGATCGTTTGATTGTGCAGAATAACGTTATCAAAGTACCTATTCTCAGTTAGGCGATTTGGTGGAAAGTCGGCGCAGCTTCCGGGGTAGGATTGCCCAATTCCTCCAGCGCCGTGAATGAACACCTCGCTGAATCCACGGTTATAAGGTTGGTAAGCATCCTCATCACCCAAGTGCCATTTCCCGAAGATCCCAGTTTCATAACCTACTTTGCGTAAGAGCTGGGGAAAGGTCGTGGTTGAAAGTGCCATACGTTCTCGCTCTTTGATGGTGTGCGTGACACCGTTTCGAAACTCGTGGCGTCCACTAAAGATTGCAGACCTTGTCGGAGCACACGTGGGGCTCACATGGAAGTCTGTGAACCGTGTCGAGTGACGGTAGAGACGATCCAGATTAGGGGTCTGGAGTATCGGATTACCCATGCATGATAGATCGCCCATGCCTTGGTCATCCGTCATGATCAGAATGATATTCGGTCGACTCCCCTGAAGATTCTCGGCAGCGCGGGTAACTGCTTCTGTCGTGTAGGAGAGCAATAAGAAAGAGATGGAAAGGAAAAGAGCAACATGTATTTTGGACATGATTTTATGAAGTCGTTTTGTATGAATGATTGGTCAGATACTTATGGTGTTTTGGTCAGCTATGTTATTCACTCTTTTGAATGCTGATGGCCGTGTTTGTCCAAAAGATGCAGTGGCATTTGATAGCCATCCGATTCTAGAAATCCCACCAACGCCACAACCTCCTCTTGATTAAGCACATTGGCGAGTCCTTCAGGCATCGACGAGATATTCGATTTTACAATGAGGTCGATTTCACTTTTCAATAGCGTGACTGAAGAATCTGGGAGTAGTAGATTCGTCAGGATTTCTATTTCTTCATTGGACTCTTTTTTGATGATCCCGGTGACTGCTTGACCATCTGAGGTAAGGATCTTCCACGACTGATAATCCTTGTGAATGTCAGAAGAAGGTTCAATGATCTGCTGCAATAGTTTTCTTCCGCTGAAGCGTTTACTGATTGTGGTCAGATCTGGACCTAGATTCACACCATGTCCGGCTAACTGATGGCATTGGTTGCATCCTGCTTTGACAAACGCTTGCATTCCCTCCATCACGGTTGCTTCATCCTGTTTTGTTTCTAGGACGGGGAAATCATCCATTTCCCATTGATTCACCAATTTTGGTGCAGCAGCAGCTAATAGTGAATCGACCTCGGAAAGATCGTCCACCACAATCATCTGCCCACGCATCACCACCCAGTGACCAGGAAATGTGCAGAGATAAGGGTAGATCCCTGGTTCGGTTGGTGCCTTAAATCGGAGTACGTGTACAAGCTTTTCCCTCATAGGACCGATCATTGGCGCGGCTTGAAGGATGAGGTTTCTTTGCGTTTTTGGAATAAAGTCTGAGTTAGCGTTCTTTGGATCCCGAGCCATTTCGTTTGCTGCCATTCCCACAGCACTTAATCCATTGGGTTTAACAAAGAGCAAATTATGATCGGTCGCATCGGGATTCGAGAAAATTACCTTAACCGGCTGCCCGGTCTTCACAGCAAATTGATCTACGGTGAATCGCATTCTCTCAGGGATACAGCTGATCGGTACTATTTTTAAATCGGTCTGTTTATCAAATGCAGAGTCAGAGGCAGAGGGTGGCGGTTCTCGTAGGCCAGAATCACTTTTAGCCTGTTTGAGAATGGATTCGATCTGGTATCTGGGATCATCTTCCCAATGCTGTCGCAATGCCTGTGAACCCAAGGCACACTCAATCGCATATTGTAGGTGTCCTTCTCGGGGATATTTCATTACATCTAACATTGCATCGAGTGCTTCTTTGGTACCAATGTAGGTGGCTGCGATCGCGGCCTCCATTCTGACGACACCGTTAGTATCATTAGCTGCAACACGAAGCATATCGATGGCCTCTGGCATCTCCGGATAGAGGTAACGAAGTTGCTGTGTTGCTGCTGCTCTCGCGTGATGATCCTCGCAGATTAGCAGCTTGCGGGCTAAATCAACTTGAGGAGAATCAATTCCACGTGAAAGCCAAAGCGCCTCCAGTTGGTGGTGACGGAATCTTTCTTCTTCGATCGAGAGCTTGTTCACCCAGTCTTGAAGCGCATTGGCAACTTCCTGGTGGTTCCTATCTCGAAGTTCCCGCTTTGCCCAATAGCGAATTCGATATTCCGGACGTTTCAATAGATCTAGTAATTCTGGAATCGTGGCGTCAGCGATCTGTGGCGGATCCTGCATAGGTAGGTCCTTGGTCGTCACTCTCCATATGCGACCAGAGTGCCGATCTCGTCGATCATCACGAAGCGAATATTGCGCATGACCTTTTATGGGGTTGTACCAATCGCAAATATAGAGTGCGCCTTTTGGGCCGTACCCTATATCGACGGGAATAAAGCTCAAATTTTTGGAGAAGATAAGATCGCTAACGTATTCTTCTTTGTAACCGAATTCACCTTCTTTCCAATGATGAATTTCCACGCGATTGGTTGGCTTATATCGCACCTTGATAAAGTCGCCCTGCATGGAACTGGGGAATGTCGGGAAGTCGACAAATTCTTGGCCGCAGGTCCCTGAGTAAGCTTGCAAACCTTTTGGCGTTGCATGTTGCAGTGGGTAAGGTGGATCCAGGGAATGAAAAGCTGCGGCGTAAATGGGGTGACTTGCCACGTGTTGTCCCCAATCATCGAAAGTTACTCCCCAAGGATTTGTACTGCGGTACGTGCCAAAACTGGTTAGCCTCTGGGTTTTAGGCGTAAAGCGAAACCAACCACTGTTCTGTTGCCTTACAGGGCCATACGGGGTCTCTACTTGGGAATGATGGAAGATCGATTCACGAAATAGTAAATCACCATCCGGTGTCCAAACAAAATCGTGCAAAGCATGATGTGAGTCTTCGGTGCCAAACCCAGTGAGTAGCCTCTCTCTCACATCGGCTACGTCATCTCCGTCCGAGTCTTTCAGAAAGGTAAGATCGGGCATCTCTGAAATGAAGACACCACCTTCACCAAATTCGAAGGAAAGTGGAATATGGAGGTCGTCGGCGAAAACCGTTGATTGATCTGCTTTACCATCTCCATCGGTGTCCTCCAGAATAACAAGCTTATCATTAGGCTCGTTGCCTGGGTAAACATGAGGGTAGGTTGTTGAGCACGCAACCCAAAGGCGTCCTTTCGAATCCCATCTCATTTGGATGGGACAGGCGATTTCTGGGAACTGTTCTTCGCCCGCAAATAGATTCACCTCAAATCTGGGGTCAATTTGAAACGATTTGAGTTCTTCTTCCGCTGAAAGCCACCGATTGGCACCCCGACTCGTTTTAGATTCGGGTAGGGGAGGGACATTGTCATCGTTCACATCGGCGGGATTCCCCTGCGTGTTCTCCCAAATTGTTCGTTCACGGTTACCAACCATGATGTCGAAGCTTTGCATCGCAGGTAAAAAATCAAGGTATCCATAATCCTTTCGGCGCCCTCCGGTGTAATAGAAAGTGTTAACGGGTCGATAACGCCTCAGATATTGTAGATTCTTATCGACAGTGAGCAGTCGAATCGATTCATCTATGGGAGGTGGTGTCTCTTGAAAGAGCCCTCTATACATCACCTTCGCGAATTCGGCATAGCCATTTTGATTCAGATGGACACCATTAATGGTGTATTGGCTTTCGCTGTCAGAGAGAAGCGACTCCGTAGTATGGAAGGCATCTATAAAACCAATTTCTCTCTCCTCCGAAACCCCTCGCATCACCTCGGTGTACTTTTGCAAATTTTCATTGTTTAGTGAAGCCGCTGGGATATTTGGCAAGTCCTCATTAGCAATAGGCGAAATGAGTATTACTTTCGCTGCAGTTTTTCCATTGAACGCTTTTGATTGCAGTTGCTCGATAAAGTCCGTGAGATTTGCACGGAATACGTCCAAACCCTCTGGTCCTGCAAAGGATTCATTGAAGCCAAAGGCTGCGAGGATTACATCTGTTTTTTCGTGATATAGATGTTGAAAGATATCAGCAAAGTTGTCAGGTCTCGGACGGAGATCGACTGTGTCCCCTGACCATGAAAGATTCCGAATCACGAGTTGGTGTTCGGGGTATCGTTGGTAGATTAGAGACTCGATGTGGCCGAAATGTAGAGAACGATCTAGAAGAGTGTTGCCAATTAAAGCAATACGAGCATCTTTAGGTAGTTCCAACGGAAGTCTAGTAATGATCGGAGTCGCTGATTCCGGTCGGGCTGCGGTTTGTTCGTAAATCCCGAATTCAGCGTATTGGGGATCATCGATGATTCCTGATGCTATTCTTTGGTGCTTTGCATCCTTTTCAGACTGAGTCTTATTTTCTGTTGGAGAGGCCTCCTGTGCGTAATTCCTTGGAGTCATCATCAACATAGTCAGAATCAGAAAGATGAGATAATGTTTTGCTCTGAAGAAGCTTTTCATGGAAATGAAGCCATAATAATCGGTGTGTCTGTCAACGCATTGCGGAGGTTGAGAACATGACCTGCTTGCGTTCACATGGTTGTACAACACTCTGCGAGCAATCACGTGGGTCGTCTGTGCGTGATTAGCAGGAGTGCGTTTGATAAATAGGTGTGAGACAATAATATACGATCAAATCCATGACCATTTTTTCAGTCGGAATTCAATCCGTTGTTAATGGGCTGCTGAGCATTTTTGTTGGGAAGGGTGTTCGGGTTGTGCCGGAGGGGTTTCTCAGGTTTGATCCATGATTTCTTTTGGAGCCTAAAGGTATCATGAGTCCACCTGTCTTTTTTAGCTTTTCGTACAATTTCACTCGCATGGATTGCACAATGTCTTGGTAGCCAGGGTGGTCAATCAAATTGCGAGTTTCCCCTGGGTCAGACCGGAGATCATAGAGTTCATCAGTATCCCAAATGCCGTGGTATTGAATGAATTTGAATTCATGATTCCTGATGCAAAAGGTGGTCGGGGTTTGGGGATATTGTGGTTCCCAGTAGTACTCGTATAGTAGCTCACGTGGTTTGCTGTCGGGGTCCTGCTTACCGGTCAGTAGGTTAAAAAAGCTATCCCCATCCATCCAATTTGGCTTCGGCAAGCCAGCAAACTCTAGTAAGGTGGGTGCTACATCAATGTTAGATACGATCTGGTCTTTGGAATGTCCTTGCAGCACATTCCCAGGACCATAGACCAGTAAAGGGATGCGAATGGACTCCTCATATGCACATCGTTTGTCGATAAGTCCGTGCTCGCCCCAAAGGTGTCCGCCATCACTGGTAAAGAAAACAAGAGTTTTGTCGTCGAGCCCTGATTGCTCGATTTGATTGAGCAAGTGTCCAACACTCTCGTCAATGGAAAGAATCATTTCGCAATAATGTTGGTACATCTCTTGTAAGGTCTGTTTTGAACGACCGTAGTATGGAAATTCAACACCATGCCAACTGTTACGTTGGTCTAACACCCACATAGGCTTTCCATCGTTGGGTTCGAATGGGTGATAAGCTGCTTTAGGGAAAACAATTTTTTCCCGACTGTAATGATCAACGTGTCGTGATGCCGGTTCGTAAAAACCATGCACGCCTTTATGTGAAAGGTACAACAGAAAGGGTCGATTCGCTTCTTGTTGTGAGATCCAGTCTTTCGCATAGTCCGTTAACTCATCCGTCATATATTTCTTTCTGGGGATGTGCCGGCCATTGACGTTTAACCTCTGCTTCTCGGGGCTGTAGGTTCCTTGACCACGGAAGCTTACCCAGTGATCGAAGCCTGGTCTGGGTGAGTCGCTTGAGCCTCCCATATGCCATTTGCCGATAAAACTAGTTTGATAACCCGATGCCTGGAGGAGTTGTGCAAAGGTGAGGGTCCCCGGCGGCATCGTGTCCGCATTATCCACTACCTTGTGATGGTGCATGTAGCGACCGGTGAGAAAAGATGCTCTGGAGGGTGAGCAGAGTGAAGTGGTGACAAACGCGTTTCGAAAGTGGACTCCTTGGCGAGCCAGGCCATCAATGTTCGGGGTTTCAATGAAAGGATGATCGCAAAAGCTGAAGACGTCATGTCTTAGATCATCAATCAATATAAAGACGATATTGGGTCTGCTTTTTACTTCTTGGCTCAGTCCCATGGCAGATAATGCCATGTAGCAAGTGCAAGTCAGAATGAGTCTGATAAGGATTCTTTGAAATCGAATCATTGTTTGGCTTTTTGGCTTTCCATTCGCGTCTGATTGAATTTAGTCTCCATGTTAACGACCCGTTATCGATGGACGATCACGGATGTTGCCACTTTCGGGCTCATCCGCCACCTTTGTTAGACCCCATCGCAGCCTTTTTGTTGCAAAATTCCCAATCTACTAGGAATTGGGCGTCATTCAGGGCTTCTGAATTTCCTGTTCTTTTCAGTATGATCATGGTCGAACAGATTGTGTCCGGATGAATTGATTCGAGGCGGACAGAATGAGATTGTGTAGTGCTGGGGAGATCCTTCAGTCTACGGCTTGATCCGTTGAAGTCCAATCCACTTAGAACACTCCCATCGCCAATTAGATAAACGATGAAAACTGACGAGCTGCGTGAAAAGTATCTGGAATTTTTTGAGACTAAAGGGTGCGTAAGAAGACCCAGTGATGTCCTTGTACCCAGTTGGGACCCCTCAGTCCTGTTTACACCAGCAGGAATGAATCAGTTCAAGGATCATTTTCTCGGGAAGGTAAAACTTGATTTCACGAAAGCAACGACCTGCCAAAAATGTTTGCGTACCGGCGATATTGATAATGTGGGCAGAACAGCTTTCCATCACACGTTTTTTGAAATGCTGGGTAATTTCAGTTTCGGTGATTACTTTAAGGAAGAGGCAATCGCTTGGGCTTGGGAGTTTCTTACCAGTAAGAAATGGTTGGCAATTTCACCAGAACGTTTGAGTGTCACGGTTTATAAAGATGACGATGAAGCGTATGGGATTTGGCAAGAAAAGATTGGCCTACCAGGTTCTCGCATTGTCAGAATGGATGAAGATGAAAACTTCTGGCCGGCCTCTGCACCCAGCGAAGGACCTGACGGTGTCTGTGGGCCCTGCAGCGAGATTTATTATCACCTCGAAGATGGCAGCGATGTTGAAATCTGGAATCTTGTCTTCACGCAGTTTAATCGCGTAGGGGAACCACCGGAAAATCTTCACCCACTGCCGAGTAAGAATATCGACACGGGAATGGGCCTTGAACGGACTGCGAGTGTCCTGCAGGGTGTACCAACGAATTATCACATCGATAATCTCTACTCCATTGTTACAGCTGCATCAGAAGTGACGGGGCAACATTATGAGTACAAGAGCGATAATGGCAGGCGTTTGCGACGAATTACAGATCACGCGCGGGCATGTGTTTTCGCTATCCATGAAAATGTTTATCCAGGACCGAAGGATGCCAGATATGTAATTAAACGTTTGATCCGCAGAGCCGTCCTTGACGGCTATCAAATGAACCTGCGTGAACCGTTTCTATTCAAGCTTGTTGATGCGGTAGCGGATGCTTCAAGTATTCCTTATCCGGAACTGAAGCAGACCACACAACGGGTCTCTGAAGTAATTGAAGCAGAGGAGAAAGCGTTCTTCGCAACGATTGACGGAGGCATGAAGCGGATTACGCAATTATTCGAAGAGATGCGTGAAGAATCAGCGGTGATGGTTCCCGGTGATGCCGCGGCGGAGTTGAATTCCACCTATGGCGTTCCGCCCGAACTGTTGCAGACCCTCAGTGCCGAGCAAAACTTCACATTCGATTGGCATGGGTATCGAAGGGCGATGGATCAACACGCTATCGATAGTGGCGCGGGTCAAAGAGAACTATTTCAAACAGGGCCCCTCGAGACACTCAAGGAAGCGCTTCGGGAAACACCCTTCATTGGCTATGATAACTTGTCTGCAGAAGTTGAGATTAAAGGAATTATCACCGGAGAGGGCGAAAAGGGCGATGAAGAGGGTCAGCTACTCAGTCATCTTGATCGTCCGGGTGACAATCCGATTCGCTTGGTGCTCGCACAATCACCGTTTTATGGTGAATCTGGAGGCCAGATAGGTGACACGGGCCGCATCTACTCGGACGCATTCGAGTTTCTGGTGACGGATACTCAGCGTCATGGTGCCCTGATTATACATTCCGGGAAACTGGTTCGGGGAGAGGTTCATGCTGGTGAGAAGTGTATTGCTGAGGTTGATCTTGAACGCCGAACCGCATTAGCACGTGCTCACTCCGCTACCCATCTGCTTCACCACGCTCTCCATCTTCACGTTGGTCGACACGCCGAGCAACAGGGTAGTAAAGTTGAAGCCGATCGATTGAGATTCGACTTCAACAATCCGAAGGCAATCCCCGATGAGACACTCGTAGCGATTGAAGAAGATGTCAGCAAGCTAATCCAAGCATCCGAAGCGATTGTTTGGGAGACTGTTCCACTGGAGCAAGCGAGACAAGTGGGGGCGATGATGCTCTTCGGAGAAAAATACCCTGATCCTTGCCGTATGGTTTCAATGGGCGAATTCAGTCGTGAGCTTTGCGGTGGCACCCATCTCCAAAATACAAGTGACGTCCAATCTTTCGAAATCGTGGTCGAAGAGAGTGTTTCAACTGGAACCCGAAGGATTGAAGCATTAACGGGAGCTCGGGCGATCGAACATCGAGAGCAGACCCGTCAGCTTCTCACCAGTGTGTCGGAACTTCTCGATTGCGAGGCGGATCACGCTTTGGCGGCTGCAATCGAATTGATGGATGAAGTACGCCTTCTGAAAAAAGAGCTCGCAGCAGGCAAGCCAAGTGAATCTCGGTCAAGATACACCTATTCGAAACAGGGTAAGCCAGTTGATATCTCTGATTACTATGTGGTCAGGAACGCCGTCCGCGAACTGACCCGACGCTTGAATGTATCTATTGATGATGTCTGTCAACGCTTGCGTGCAATGTTGCAGGATCACGGAAAATTAGTGGATGAGATTCGAGAATCAACCGCGGGGGGTAAAATCTCTATTGATGAATTGGTGGCAGGGGCAGAACAGGTTGGGGATACCACACTTCTGGTTGCTGAAACACCGGGAGCAAATCCAAATGTCATGCGAGGTTGGATTGATCAGATCCGTAAACAATCAGATTCTGAGACTGCTATCTTTTTTGCGTCCGCTCAGGGGGGGCGAGTGATTCTCGTTGCGGGTGTCAGCCGTAAGCTTGTCGAGCGGGGCTGTCATGCGGGGACGTGGGTTGGCGCTGCGGCAAAAATAGTGGGCGGTGGCGGAGGAGGAAGGCCCGATATGGCCCAAGCAGGCGGGAAAGATGCAACGAAGCTATCCGAAGCGATTATCCACGCGAGAGCAATCATGCATCAACAGTTGAGTGAGTGATCCCTGGTGAGGCTGATTGCATTGTTTTGCTAGCTTTCATATCTCAGTTGACATCCCGGGGGCATCCCTGCTATTTCCCCAAGAGGCTCTTGGTCGCGGTCAGGATCGCAGTTCAATTCTGTAGCGTAACCTGCGGGGCCTGATCACCATCTATTGATGGAATTTCATTGTGGGTGTGTGTTTTGCGGGAAATGCACGCAGGCCTCCCATTACTTGGCTCGAGCATCTTATTTCAGAGAGACGGTTTCTGGGTCAATCGTCTCAACGGAATGCTCCACGATGAAGTTTCATGACGCACCGGGGCGTCGTGTATACGGCGCCTCGGTGCCTCGATACAGTGTTGTCAACAATACGACAGCACACTTTCGAGAGAAACATGCTTGGACGACGTGTATTAACGCTGACAATCTGCCTATCTTCTCTGGCGTTTGGCTCTTGGTGGATCAACAAGATTTCTAGTCTTCGGAATGATCTAGCTGAGGCAGAGTCAACGCAAAATCCCTCAGATCAGTTTGCTGAAATGCTTGCGGAACTCTCAATCCAAGAGTCCCGAGCACTCGAAGTATCGCAGTTTGTTGTCACTGATGAGATGATTAAGAATCTTCCGACGGTGCCTTGGTTGGAAACACTGATTCTGGACGAGGGTCGATTGACCGATCAGGCTCTAGAGTCCATTACGCAACTCTCAAAACTTAGGCATTTGCGAATTCGGAAGTCCCCGATTACGGATAGGGGATTGAAGCAAATTTCGCGAATTGGTTCCCTGTGGTATCTCAATCTCCCTCACGCCGAGTGCACAGCAGAAGGCATCTCCTATTTGCAGAATCTACCTTCACTACGGCAACTAAGGCTCGGGTCACCGCGGCTTGGTAATGAGGTCTCGAAGGTGATTGCCGAATTATCATCGCTTCGAAGTTTACATTTGATAGGTATTCCGATCACCGATGAAGGGCTAAAGATTCTTGCTAGAATGCCAAAGCTCCAATCACTCTATCTGGATGACTCAATGGTGACGGAGGACGGTTGGGAGTGGCTATTTCAAGAAGCTCCGAATCTCCATGTTCATGTCAACCAAAAACACCATGATCGCGATACACACTCGCATGACCATAATTAGTTCCTGATCTTCGGTCTGATTGCTGATAGGCGGTTTGCTCTTCGAAAGCCACGCAAGCGGCAGTGCTTGAGAAGACTAGGGTGTTTTAC
>JAYYHM010000118.1:0-3885 GCA_036148415.1 Planctomycetota bacterium | reverse complement strand
TGTCATCACATGAATGACTTGGTCGATGGCTGAAGGCGGCTAACCATGGCCGCCTGCCTCTACATGATTATTTTTCGACAGTGGAATAGCTGCTTAGCTGAAAGGCATTCCCGGAACCTTGAACCAGCAGATGGCAATGGTCCGCATCCAAGGTTCCAAAATTTTCTTTTGTTCCATCTGCCCAAGTCACTTCAACTTCGGAGACGGCGAGATGTTCACCGAGACCAGAGATCAAAGTCTTTTCGTTGCTGCAAAAGTAGCCATCTCCGGAAAGCATCCAAGCCGTCCGTGTTTCATTTCCAACGGAAAAGCAAACCACTGCACCTACGGCGTCACGACTGCAGTCTGTAGCGACAAGTCGAAATCCGATTCGGTGGTTCGTATCAGTGCTCTCATTCAATAACAGTCGAATCTGTTCGTTCATGTGGGTGATGAAGACATCATTCCGACCATCTAAGTTAATGTCCGATGTCCATAGTGCACGCCCAACATGAGGTAGTTCGAAATATTCACCCCAAGGATCGTCCTCGAGCAGATCGAATTTTCCTTCTTGATTTCGCCGGAATATTTGCAGTGGTAGATCGTAGTCCGGGACATCAGGACTGTCAAAATCACCGATGTGTCCGTTGGTGACAATGATCTCTTCGACACCATCGCTATCAATGTCAATGGGTTGGGCACCAAATCCAATTAGGGGTAAGGTAGGTTCTACCAAACCTAAACGACTGGTCTCGTCTTTCCAGAGGCCAGGCGCTACTTGCTCATAGTAGACGTTGTATTCACGTCCGAAACCGGTAACGTAGAAATCCAAGTCGCCATCGTGATCAAAATCACAGCTTGCGATTCCCATTGATGCTTGAGCTCTCGACATCCCATCGAGAGCTACTCCTCTCAGCCCTGCAGATTCCGTCAAGCCAAATCCTTCGTTTCCGCCTCTTGTGTAGTAGGCGTTACGCGACATGTCATTTGCAACGAAAATACCCAGCTGCTCTCTGACTAGTTGGCCTGATACGATTCCCAAACCACGCCCAGGTAATAGAGATTGAATCCATTGTTCTGTGATATTTACAAAGGTTCCGTCAGGCTTTCCTTGAAAGACCATGTCCACATCCGCTGGGAAGCGGAGCGGATGGCATGGTCCGGGTTTGCCCTCGTCGTCTGGGCAGGCGGTGACAATGTTCTCCACCGGTTTGCAGTAATTGGTTACAAATAAATCCGTTATCGAGTCATTGTTAATATCGACGAAGGATGCAGAGGAGGACCAAGCCGCTTCCAGATCACCTACCAAGTGATCACTGCAGTCTGTGAACGATCCATCACCATTGTTTCGAAGTAACCGGTTTGAACCAAGATTGGCGAAAAAGAGGTCGGGAAATCCATCTTCGTTGAAGTCTCCAATGGCAACTCCTTGACCAAATCCTGTGTGCCCTACACCGGTAACCTTTGAGATATCTGTAAAGTGTTCGCCAACATTCCGAAGGAGGTTATTCGGTTTAGAGTCGAGTTTTAGCATACTGCCTGCCGCGTTCATGATCATGAGGTCTGGTCGGCCATCGAGGTCAATGTCAATACTTCCTCCGCCAACACCGGTTGATCGGATTAATGGTGCGAGTTTAGCTTCGTCGGGTGAATTGTCCGATCCGTAACCTTCGAGTCCCCAATTCAAGCTGCGTTCCGTTAGGCGCAGTGCTTCCGTTGATGCTGAAGCAGGTTTCAGTCGAACCCTTTCATCCTTGGGTAAACCTGAGACAACATCCGGCATGGGTAGTTGGTCATAGTCGATTTTGAAAACCGCTGCAGTTTGTGATTGCCAAGCACGATCGGCTCGCAATTTTTCGATGATGCGAGCTCGAGCAGACTGAAGATCTTTTGCAGGATCATCAGGGAGAGTGGAGGCGATTGCCCACCAAGCCTCGGCTGACCACGATCGCCCGAGTTCCAGTAAGGAAACGGCAATTTCCATCGCTTCAGACTGACTTGTCCGTTGTCCAGCTGCAAAGTGATTGAATTGTTCCCGGAAGGACTGCAGTTGCTCTGAATACTTTGTGACTAACTGGATCTGCTGATTGGTAATTCCAATTGTATCTCCCTGTTTCTGACTCTTGATTCTCTGAATTGCAATAGCCAGTCGGTTCCACGCCAAACTATGGGACGGAGCACATCTACAAGCCTCCCAGTAGCCGCGAATCGCACGATCCACGCTTCCCTGTTCATTGGCTAAATCTCCGAGGGAGACCCAGTAGTCCGGATACTGATCGCATCCTTTCGGAGCGTTCTCGTACCAGTCCTGCAATTCGTTCCATCGGGATTGGGTAGCAAGAACACGGCCGTAGATGGCGTATGCGGGTGCGAAATCAGGGTGGTGTTTAAGTATTTCTTCAAGAACTTCTCCCGCCTGCTTCACGCTCCTTTGATATAGAAGCAAAAAAGCGTTCCCAAGTTTAACCCGATAGTCTTCAGGATTGCGTTCGAAAATAGTATCGATCGTCTTAACGGATAAACGTCTGGTAGAGGTGTCGGTAGTTGCAAAAAGCAGAGCTAGGTCAAATTGCCTAGCTTGAAATAAGACTTGTAAGTGTGCCGGTAGTTTTTCTGTTCGCTGAAGTTCTGATAAGAAACCAACCAGCGTTCTTCTCTGTTGATGTTCGTCAGGATATGCCGTTAGAGATTCTTCGAGAAGTTGTACCGCATCATAGATCTCACCCACATTGATCAAACCTTGTACCGCATCATCCACACGGGAAGCTGGCCGAAAGTTGCTGGCTTTCGCGGCGGTTACCAGTAGCTGCGCTGCTCCACGTTCATTCCCTGTCCTCGCGGTGACAAGGGCCACTTTCGTAATCAACTCAGGATCATCAGGATTGGCAATAAGTACCTGACGCGAGAGTTTCTGAGCAGTATCCCAGTCCTGCTCGCGAATTGCTATGAGCATATTCTGAGCTGTGGTGACTTCGCTTTGATCTTGCGTTGGTTTCTGATTTTCAGAGGGTGGTTTTCCGCAACCGAAAATTGCAAGGCAAGTGATAAAAATGGAGTATCTTAGAAAGGCTGACGGTACCGTCCAGGAAGAGAGGCAACCTACGGCAAATGTTGCTTTTTGCGTTAAGCGAGAACTTCTTATTGTGAGGCCAATGCGGCGATCCATATCCATTGTCACTCTGTGCCGTCTCACTGTTATCGGTGAAAGGCTTCTAATCAGGTAATCGTAAGTAAACGTGGCTCTAATGATTTTCTATGAATCTTGGCGATGTTTGAAGCAATCTTGCATCGAATTCTTGTGGAGAATTCGAAAGCGTCTGCCCAGTAACCGAGATTTCTTCCGAAGTTGTTACGTATGTTTTGTTGATCTGGGTCACATTCATCAAGTTTGTTGATTCTCGGATGCTATTTTTCCAGTGATGACTGACCTTTTAAAGCTGGATCGATCAGGCTGGGGAATATGTGTTAATCATGCAAGGATGGGTTCGATAATTTTCGCTGGCCGACCTGCTGAGAGAATCTGTTCTTGTCCGTTATGGAGAAAAACCAATTCGTTGATGTCAATTCCAAACAGGTGCATGAGAGTTGCTTGGTAATCATTGGGGGTAACCACGCCCTCGACTGCTTTGTGCCCGAATTCATCTGTCGATCCGTGCACCATGCCTGGCTTAATCCCACCACCAGCCATCCAAATACTGAAGCCCTGTCCATTGTGGTCGCGTCCATGTTTTTCTGGTGCTCCCTGGTTTTGAGTCACGGGTAACCTACCAATTTCACCACCCCAATGAACAATCACTTCATCAAGCATTCCACGTTGTTTGAGATCTTTAACCAGCGCCGCGGATGGCTGGTCCGTTCTGTTGCAAATTGAAGGTAGGTTAGTTCCAAGATTACTGTGGTTGTCCC
>JAYYHM010000117.1:0-4228 GCA_036148415.1 Planctomycetota bacterium | reverse complement strand
CAAGCGTTGTATTGCCGCGTCGAGAGCAGCATCCACCACATTGAGATGCGACTGCAGCAGAAAATGTGACATCGACTGAGATTCAGGAAGACCGTTAAAACCATCAACACGTTGCTCATCCGGCATAAGTTTTGCCAGTGGTGTGGCGATCGCCAATAAATCATGCAGTGTACGTTCGAGCTGCAGGTTGGTTAAACGTCTTGAATTCACTCGCCCTGATTCGGCCCTCTTAGCCTCCTCAAAAATCTGCAATTCCTGAGACAAGACACTGAGAAAATGCTCACGCTCTTTGTTCGGAATCGTTGCATCCTCGGGAGGTGGCATCTCGTGATCTGCTACTCGGTCGTGGAGCCGCACCCATTGAGAAAAGTCTAAGCCACTTGCTACTCCTTCGCTCACGCCCACTAGATCCAATCCACCCTCTGCCGAATCACCCTGATGACAATCCAAGCACTGCTCCGCGAGAAAAATCCTAATGGACTCTGAAACATGAAGAGGAGCTAGACGCTCGTTATTTAACTCTTCGGATCGGGCTATTCCAGAGAGAGTCGATAGTAAAGGCAACAAGATCCAAAATCTTGATGAATGCATAAACGGAAACTCGATAGGAGATGTACGGGAAAGCGTTTGTTGAATGTGGATTCCACACGGCGGAACTACCGACTTCGCATTCAAAGCGGTGTGCCAGTGCTTGTTCAAAACTTAATGGGCGCCTGAAGCGAATGATTGCTGAACAAGCAGTTATTACCACAGCGTCCTCGTGTTAACCGTGACAGCAGGCTCCAGCCAACTCTTGCAGTAAACGCTCGGGATGCGCATCCAGTAAATCACTCATGATCCATGATTAGATCAATGGATTGGGTGGGTGGGGATGATCGAAGACGTTGACTCCGAGGAAGGTCACAAGTTTACTTGAATCCAGCCGCTAGGTAGCTTTTTTTGAACCGAAAAATTTTGGGATCGGTCGAAATTTTAGTCACTTCAATTCAAATTCGTCTTTCTGAGGCTCTTGGTTAGGTTAGATTTCTCGACGCCAGTCACCTGCCAAGCGGTTCCACACCGATGGATCCGATCAGCGAACGAAGGTAATCCGGTGAAGAAACGTCTTTCCATTTCGTTTCGGCGAACTCAATTCGAGAGAGAAGATCAAGCTCGGAAGCAAAGTCATATCCAGCGGACTTCTCATTATATTCCTTCAAGTGCCGGACCAGTTTCCCCCAATGCTCGATATCAACTCGCTGCTTCGCTTCAATTCTTTCCTGATACCAATCACTCTTGATTAGATTTTCACGAGTGAAAAGCTTTCTTAATTCGGGATCAGTCATCGACATACCCTCGTACTGCCCGTATGCCATCAAGCTGAGAACGGCTTTCAGTGGAGGACATGCAAGCTCATAGCCGCCATCTTCCATATACAAAAGAGCGACCCTCTGCTGCGCTTCCGCGATGTGAAGCAATCCATCGGCAAAAGAATCCGCATCTTGAAGTTCAGGCTTTAAGATATCCTCGGTAAAGACCTTAGAGGGATTGTCGAACACGCGACCCAGATAACGACGAACAAACTTATTTGAAATCCGGTATCCAAGACGACTCGCAGGAATGTCTTTGCCGTTCCAATCATAATCTTCGATTCTCTCAAGCATCCCCGCATCAATCATGCTTTGCGGGTCACGTTCTTCCGGCGTCATTCGACACCAGACTTCGGGTATCAATAACGAAATATCGTGACCCACCTCAAATCTCGATCCGATGTGACCGGCCGGAGTGCTAAAGCCCCCAATTCCTGTGAGTATCATGGAAACCACGGTTGAGTTGAGGTCGATAGCTGGCAGCAATGCATTGAAAGGCCCTTTTGTCAAAGCTCCTTCGCTACCAGCCCCAGTCGTGCTTGGGCTCTTACCAGTCAATGAACAGACATAATCCATCAGCAGCTCAGGCAATTCCTGATAATGCAACGGCGAATAAACTGCCAAAGACCGGAATCCCGCTACTGGATCCGGTGGATTGTTCCGACGTCCACTGAGTACAGCACTGACAGGCACCACAACCGCCTCATCTTCCTCAAGTCGACGGCATAATTGCATACCACGCATCGCAACATAGCTGTCACGGTCGTTGACGAGATCGGGACGATCTTGAAGGTAACGCGGATTCTTGGTGGGCTGTCCATTAACAATTCTTGGATCAGCTGTGCTCACAACAAAGCCGTTATCTTTGGAAGCAGCTGCGGAAAGCAGGCTTTCCATTGGGCCACTGAACTTATCAAACTCAATGGCATCATCCACGATCTCACGAACCTTCTGATTTGGGATCGGTTCAAAGTTGCTGATAAAATTTCCGCTTCGAGATAAATCCCATTCGGTTTGTTTATCCAGTCCTCGATGGACGGCATCGTCGGGTCTCTGAAAAAGCCGATACTCGCAATTCTCCACAAGCTTATAGCTTTCGCTGTCTGCAACCGCTGAACCTACTTGATTCAACCAAGTTGCTGGAACCACGGTGCTGCAACTGATATCGTCCTCTCTTTGTACTTTATCCGCAGCAATAAAATCTTGACGAAGTTTAAATGTTCTCCATCGAGATTCATCTAACCCAACTCGCAGGTAAGTCCCTACAAGAGTTCGATCTCCCATTTTCAACTCGTGGCCGGGTGAACCATTGACGATATCTACACCGAAAAGACTCTTCCAATTCTTTTCTTCTCCGGGCCCTATGAAACGCTTGATGATCAAGGCGAGAGCATAAACATGTTCTGGAATTGTCCGCAACCATCCATTGAACTCATCACTGTAGTTAGGTTGCGGTGTCAGCAGCTGAATCATACTGCCGAGACTTCTTGTAGGATCCAAGACGCTTCGACTAGGCCTATCCTGGTAATCAGGTTTATCGTCCGTGCTTGTACTCCATCGGTCTTGATAATTTCGGCTAAAGATCTCATCTAACCATTGAAAATCCTTTTCAACATCAGCGACGAAAACAGGACCGTAAAGCATGTAGTCTCGCAAACTTTTGCTGATTTCACTCTTTCCACCGCCACTGACGGTGCAAGGCTTGTGGCAAAAAACGCCCTCCGCGGTGGTTCCGACTAGACGCCATGAAGGTGCGGCTGGATGTTTTTCCAGGCGAACCTTGTAACCACTGGGCGTGATGTAGACGTTTTTGGGAGACAAGGTGAGTCGATGCTCAGTGCCATCCTTTTTCCACTTCACACAACGTTCTTTTAGGTTTGCCGTTGCCGTGTCAGGAATATAAATCACTGATGGATACTGTCTATCAATACCATAACCTTCAACTTGTACATCAATGAACTTTGGATATGCGGATGCGATCTCGTCAAATGTGCGTCCATGATAAAGGCGGCTGTTTACCTTAAATCCATCACCCAATGAATAAGACGCAAAGGCCAACGCTCCGCCCGCGTGCTCTTCCTCCGCATTACCCATTAGATTCGTTGCATAACTGATTTGCGTTTTGACCTCTTTCTTGCAGTAGCCGTAGTAGTTATCGGCAATCAGTGTTACCACAACCCCCTGTTCATCACGACAAGTCAGCTTGAACGCTCCACCGTCGTTATAACTCTCGTCTGGATCCTTCCAGCACCTCGAATCTGCTCTTTGTCTTTCGGTAGCTTCATCCCAGTGAGGCAACCCTAATTCCTTCTTGGTGAGGTGGATGAGATGTGGCGCCAGAATCACGCAACCGGTATGCCCAGACCAACCCTCCACGTCCAGAGCAGCGTCATTAGCTGCGATGAGTGCATCCCCGCCGTTACCAAAGATCGACTCGACAAAATCTAGATTGCTAACCAATGATCCGGGAACATAAAAACGCACTTCCATGGACTTAGCTTGACTGACTCCAGGTATCTCGGGGCAAACCAGTGGCCGGAGCAAGAGCGAAACCCATGTATGTGCGGGTTGCTCGGAATTGGAGGTGTAGGGGAGGCGGGTCAATTCATCGGGAGGACACATCGCTGCTTCAAACAGGTGCACGAAAACCTCCGCAGGAACCGCACGCTTATCCGCAGGGATTGGTAAACCACCCTCCGTTACATGAAATGTCCCCGCCGTTGTGCGTCGATCGGCTTTGGGATTATTCAGCACACCGTTGAGGCATCGATAGGAGGAAAGTAATTCGTTCCTAAACTCGTGTCCATCAATCGGTAAGCTGAGCGCACGAGCCATGCCGTGCCGATCGAGAGTTAAAGACCGATTGGGTAAACGCAAAG
>JAYYHM010000116.1:0-2841 GCA_036148415.1 Planctomycetota bacterium | reverse complement strand
TCGGCAAGACCTCATTCTTGGGAATACTTAGATCCACCCCTGAAAGCATCTGATCCATCTTGGAAATACGCAGCTCGATACTGCGAACCATTTCCATATACTCTTCTAACGTACGTCGATCTTTTGATCCGAGTTTGTTGGCGAGGCTGCGAGCATCCGCAAGTACCAGATCTGAAACCTCCGTTACGTGAGATCGATAGCTTTCTTTTAAAAACAGGCGATCATACAGTTTTTGTGGGTTCCTGATTGAAGGTGCAATTTTACCGGGTCCATACCAAGAAATATTGTCAAATTCGATCGGCTCCTTAGGGGCTGTAAAACCGTTACAGCTAATTTCCAGCGTGTTGTAGACAGATGAAAAACCAACGGCGTCCCCGATAACCTGATCTAAAGTTCGACCATTGGGATGTACCATGCCCCGATTTGCAGCTTGCTCAGGAGAAACGCTTGTTAAATAACAAGACGCACCCTGCGCATGCACATCTTGGCCATTCTTGTAAGTTCGATCCAATCCAGTGATCAACGTAAAGTCTTGGATGTGTTCCCTGAGCGGCTCCATCGTTGATGTGAGCTCAAGTGGATAGATACCGGGTTTGTTGTGGAATCGACGTTCGTTTTTTGTTTTGTCAGCGTTAAACCCGCCAATGAAGCCGGGTATTTCCGCTTCTTCTTCTCCAGGAAAAAAACAGCGGCGGACAATTCCATTGGGTAAATAGATGATGGCTAGTTTCTTACTTGGAGCCCCAAGGGAGGAGGAAGCTTTGTCAGCCCAACTCAGCGAATCCATCATCGGTAGAGTGATAGTTGCTCCACCACCTCTTAAAACTGCTCTCCTTGATAGCCGCATTTTCCCTCTCCTGATTTACATTACCCAAGGGTAGTGAAGATGACTTCATCGCAGACTTAACGTAGAGTCGCGCACGCACTACATAGTTTAATCGCCACCAATCATCCGAGGGAATCGTCCTAACTGATTTCGCAGGATTGCGTCAATTAATTAACGATCGTTCAGAGAAAATCACCCAAGCATCGATGGCTGTCTCACTCAAAAGGCTTTAAAAGACCCCCCATAACGGAAGTTGCGTTTGGTGGTGGAACCAGATGCAGAAGCATTCGCGCGATCATCGGGATCTCACTTGAGCCGTGATTGCGCAAAAACCACGCCACCTGCCGGTTCGTTTCCATGGATTTTGGACCAATGGATCGCACGAAAAAATTAGTGAATGCTCGTGTCCGATGATTGCGGTATGCCTCGAGATCAAAGTTTTCGCTGAGTAGATCAAGTCGCCCTACGGCTTCAGCAACCAATAAGAAACTAAAGCATTTGTAACAACGCCCACAATTCAAAAAGACCGCGTTATCGTGAGAAACCCTTACGCATAAATTGATCTTCCTCATTAATGAGTGATTTGCCAGAACCTCCAACATCTTCTCCAGTCGAGTAGAGTCACCACCAAATTGGGAAAACTCATTTTCTCTGGTCCTGAGCATAGGCAATAGAATCGGATTCAGCGCATCAATGACACGACATGGCATAGCTTTCAGCCCCACTTGCAGGTCTGTGCCCGAGGCGAATAGATAACGGCGGTAAACGGGTGAGAGGGAAAGGGTAGCAGCCGTTGTCCTCATGCTATGACTCTCGAGAAATGAGTAATCAGAAAAGAACGTCGCGGTATCACAGGACGCACCTGCCAGCTCTAGACCATACTCACCAGAAAATCTCTTCGCATGTTCGACATTATTCTCGTAATGGCTATCACGTGTCACACTCCCTACTTTGTGATGCATTAGCATGGAAACGGAATAATCATCAGGGAGCTGCGGATCTCCGATTTTCCGATTGATCAGTTGCATGCTGTCAACACCACCACTAAACCCTGTTGCAACGTGATCACTAGTGGTGATCTCATCACTCAAGTCTCTTGGATCTGCTTCGACATGAATTGTTTGCAATTCTGGAAAGCAGAGTTTTAGGATTGTCTGCAGGCTGCCTCGAATATGGAAGAGAAGATGTGGATCCACCGGATCTTCAACAAAGATATCCTGCTTTGTTTTCATCGCGTGCATGAGCAGCAGTATCAAAAAACAGTCCGGCCGTGGCTGCACACTCTCTAGTCCCTCCACACTACTGAATCGTTGAAACCTGACATCGGTATCACCATCACGCGAGGCAATTGCAGCGATCAGATCGCTCCGATTTTGATGGTGCTCTTGCCTGAGATTGGAGATGCGTAAGGCCATACTCTCTATGATTATGCGTTTGGGGGATTTAGATGAGTTACCCAGGTAGGAAAGATCTTGGAATCCCTCTAAAAGCGATCGCTGGATCTAGTACGGCATCCAGATCAGTCATCAAGCAGTTTAGGAACATCAGGATATATAGGCCGATTGGGAGTGTCCTTACTCAGTGTCCCCTGAGGAACCGGTGGGCACTGTTTAAGTAAATACTCGAGTTCTCGGCGGATCTGTCGAGCCTCATCGTCAGCGGACTCACTGAGATCATGCTGCTCATCGAGATCCACGGGAACGTCATAATATCTTCCGTCACGATAAAGCTTGTACTTTGCGGTTCGCGCATACTGCCCTGGTTTTTTGTTCCAGTAACATTGGTAATGACACAGCACCCACTCTCGTAGTCGGCCAGGCTCTCCATTGAGCTGAGGAAAAAAGCTTCTCCCATCGACTGGCTCCTTTGAGGTCTTCAAGGCGCCTGCTGCATCGAGCAAGGTTGCGTAGAAATCCGTAAAGTCGATCAGGTCAGGTAGAACCGTGCCTGGAGGTGCATGTCCTGTCCACCTCGCTACGAAAGGGACGTGTGTCCCATTATCTTTCATCCCTGCT
>JAYYHM010000115.1:0-3096 GCA_036148415.1 Planctomycetota bacterium | reverse complement strand
AGGCCGCGAGTGATAATGGAACAACGGTCTCGTTCCCACCGACCATAATCAGTGGTGGAGAGGTTCTCACCGCGACCCTCGAATTCGTGGTGGATAGTGATGCTAACGGAGTGATCACGAATATTGCTCAGGTGCCAGACATGACTGAGTCTGGTGAGCAGAATGCGACCAATAACTCCGGCAGCGTTAACATCAACGTGGTAACGTTGGCCGATCTGCAGATTGAGAAAACGGTATCAACGGATCGCACGTTGATTGGCAGCGATTTGATTTATGGGATCACGGTCACCAATCTCGGTCCAGCCCCTGCATTTAATGTTCAGGTTGTGGATACCCTTCCCTCAGGAGTTACCTTCACCAGCGGAACGGGACCTAACGGTGAGGTTCTAGCTGCCTCCTCTGGAACGGTGACCTTCGACGCAGTGCAACTCGATAGTGGTGCGTCTTTCCAGATGACGATTAATGCAACGCTCAACGAGGGAGTAACGGAAACACAGACCAATTTTGTGACAGTCGGTTCGCAGAATCAGGATAGTAATCCAAATAACAATTCTGCCTCGGCAACGACCTCAATTGATCCTGGCAATGCTTTTTTCTCTGGCTTGGTTTTTCTCGACGTCAACAATAATGGCGAACAAGATGCCAACGAACCGGGGCTCGCGGGGGTAACGCTAACCCTCACGGGTGAAGATTTTCTTGGCAATTTAGTCAATGAGTCCGCATTTACGGATTCTGATGGTCGATACCAATTCATAGGGTTAGCCGAAGGGACCTATCGAGTTGATCAGTCACAGCCGGAGACTTTGCGAAACGGTTTGACACTTCTGGGAACGGGTGCAATAGCGGAAGCTGCTGATAACGTGTTTCTTCAGATAGCACTCGAAGCCGAGGCTAGCGCGACAGAATTTAATTTTTCAGAGTTACCTCAACGTTTATCAAAGAGGCGTTTCTTGGCATCTTCGGGTTCAGCTTAAGCAATGAAACGGGATGAGTTTTTCTTCTATAGGTCCATCGGGAGCCGGTGTTGTCCGGACCGTGGAAGAACAACATAATGGGCGGCAAGAAACTTAAAAGCTCGATCTTCGGGGGGAGATCGAGCTTTTTCTTTGGATTCTTTACTCTGTTTTCGTGCTTTCTTTGGTGTTGTCGGCACGGGTCCGAATCATGCCGAACATGTGACCGCCCACCGCGTCATGTTGCCAGGTACCGGCATAGCGGTTGGAATGGATCAACACTCTTGCGCCGAAAGTTCCCATCCCGGGTATCCAAAGCGAATCCAAAGTGATGACCGGCGTGTTGCCTGACCACAGTATCTTAATATTCATGGGGACTTCGCTGTCGACCTGGCCATACTTGATTCTTGCAGTCAGTCGATAAAGATCTGGTTCGTCTAACTTTTCGCACTTCGAGATGGTGTATTCCTCCGCTTTTGGCTTCGGTGCCGATTGTCCATCGATGGTGAATTGACCCGAGAAGATCGCACCACTGAGATATTCGGCTAGTTTCTGCTCGCGACTGCTGGCAGCGGAATCCACCGGAGGTTTGCTATTGGCGTTCTCTTGAGTCTTCGGTCCGGTTTGCTGCGGTGTCAGCTTAACTGAATTCTGTGCAAAGCCAGATTGTTGTGATAGCAGTGGCAGCCCAAGAGTGATGGCTAGACAGAGGAAGTTACGTCGAAGCATGTCAGAAGCCCTGATGCGTTAAAGTGGAACACGAGCGATGGCGAAAACTCGTGAAAGCTACATTACCATAAAAACGAGGGTGTCGCTTACCGGTGTCTATTGATTTAGGCTACTGCAGCGATTGGATCTACAGCAGCCAATGGTGAAGAAGATGGGGATGGGACATCGATCCATTTGTTATTCCAGTGATTTGATTTTTTCCCCAAGGCGAAGTAGCTCTAGCAATGCTTCAGCAGCTTCATGTCCCTTGTTGCCAACCGTTCCTCCACTGCGATTAATCGCCTGTTCCAGTGTGTTGCAGGTCAGTAGACCGAACGCAATTGGGAGGCGAGATTCGATCCCCATTTCCATTAGAGAAAGACTCACCGCGCGATTGATGTGTTCGTCGTGTGTGGTTTCACCTTTGATGACACAGCCAAGAGTGATGATCCCGAGGAAATTTTGAGTATCGATGACTTGCTGACTCACACTCGATAGTTCCCAAGCTCCGGGAACGCGAATGACGCAAATATCCTGATCACTGAAACCAGCAGCTGAAAGTGTTTCGATTGATCCTCTAACGAGAGCGTCGCAGATCCCGGCGTTGTAGCGGCTGGCAACGATGGCAATCTTTCCGGTGGGCATTGATCCCTCAATACCAGTGATTTCAGTGGTCATCTTTTAATCCTAATAAGAACTCAGCATTGTTTTGTGTTTTCGAAAGTTGTGAAATCAAGCTTTTCATTGCGTCGGTGGGTGATTCTTCACTCAAGGATTGTCGCAGGCGGCAGACCTTCTGATGCTCTTCCAAGCCCATCAGCATTTCTTCGCGACGCGTTCCGCTGCGGCTGATTTCGATCGCTGGCCAAATACGGAGGTCGACGAGAGAGCGATCAAGCACAATCTCTAAATTACCGGTGCCTTTAAATTCTTCGAAGATTACTTCATCGAGTCGGCTGCCTGTGTCGACTAATGCGGTGGCAATGATGGTCAGTGATCCTCCTTCTTCGACCTTTCTGGCAGAACCAAAGAGAGCCTTGGGCTTCTGCATCGCTCCAGCATCAAGACCTCCGCTTAATAATTTTCCAGTGGTCTCACCTTCACTATTATGTGCCCTCGCCAGTCGCGTGATTGAATCGAGGAAAATGACGACATCGGATCCTGCTTCTACTAATCGCTTTGCTTTTTCGATCACCATTTGTGCGACTTGAATGTGTCGCTGGGGTGGTTCGTCAAATGTGCTACTAATGACTTCGCAACGATCACCCGTGACTTGACGCTCCATATCGGTGACTTCTTCGGGCCGTTCGTCGATAAGAAGGATAAAGACGTACGCATCGGGATAGTTGTCAATTACACTCTTGGCCATCTGCTGCATCAGTACGGTTTTGCCAGCTCTCGGCGGACTGACGATCAGGCCACGCTGGCCGAAGCC
>JAYYHM010000114.1:0-4114 GCA_036148415.1 Planctomycetota bacterium | reverse complement strand
TACGCAGCACTGCAAGTGCAGATAATGACCAAGCGTTTGCGCTACACCAGCAACCTCGACGAGTTGCATCTTCAGACTTGTGCCATTAACGCAGCCAAGGCTTTTGTGAAGGGAGATACCCGCACCGCGAGTGATGCGCTTCACGATTTATTTGACTCCCTCGCTGAGGAAAGGGATCACTATTTTTCGTCCGACCCTCACCTCATTGATCTCGTTCTTACGGGCGAGTCGACGCTCGGACGCATGTCTGACTTGCTGAGTACCGCTCAGCAATCCAATGTTAGTTTAGAGCCTCAAGTTTCCTCCACTGAAGATCAAGAACAGCAGATCATACATAACGGAAATTCATTGACTGAGGAGGTCGAAACTCAAGTCGACCCGTTATCAGCTTCCGAGATAGGTTCAGCCAGTGAATCGATCGGCGCTTGTCTCCCCACTCCAATCAATTTGCTCGTGGATTTGGACTCCGCCAGAGCGTTAGAGAAACTACCACCGGATGAGTTGGAGAAACTAAAGTGTTGTATTCAGGGCGGCGAGGTCAGCTGGGCTGGCGGAGGACCGGGTAGCGAAGTCTGTTTTGATACGATGACCTATGGTGATGCGGAGGCAGCTCTTCGCAAGGCACATCACACCTTTACTTCGATTCTTGGAGAGGCACCACCGGTTTACGGTCGCTTCTCCGGTTCAACTCCTGCCGACTTGACCGCTATCTTGGTTGAACTCGGATACCAAGGGATGATGCCCATTGATTTCGAAGGGGGAACTGGATTTGGTGACGAGGCGAAGGTCATTCTGCAAGCTGCGGGAGTCCAGCTCGAAGCATTAACCGCCAAACCGATCGATGCATCCGATGATTCCTCTTTTCTCACGTTGGGTACCCGTTTAGGAGAATCCATCGATCGAGGCGAAATCTCCACCGGGCTATTTGCTCATTGGCCTGGCGAAAGTTGCCAGAGCTTTGAAGATCTGAAACGTGTTGCTTCCTGGAGTCTCTGTCTTGGAAAGTTTTGGAAGCTGGATCAGTATTTCACCGCGGGTGAGCATCCCTATCATCACGGTGAATCCGTGATGGTGTCTCCTCATTCCTCCAAGATACTTTCTCAACGCGTTGCTGAGGGATTCGAAAACCCCATTTCATCTTTGGCGGCTGACTTTCGTAAGTCAGTTCTTAACGAGCAGATTTCTCGATTTTCGGGAATGAGTTCGTTGGTGTCAGGGCAAGTGCAGAAGCAGAATCAAGACAGTGAATCTGAGCAGGGTGGAACCTCTCGCGAGACGATGGATATGAAGGAGGTCGATTTGGCATCCAACGATCCTACCGATCTTGATTTCGCACGCGATCACTTCACGAGGGCAATTGGAGCGCAACTGGATCCTGCACCGCATTTGGACCAACAGAATCAAGCGGTTGCGGATTGCGTGTTGGTGAATCCTGTATCCATCGGTGTCCGTTGTGACGTTGCTCTGACCGGTAAAATTTCGGAACCGAAGGATTCTCTTTACGCGATGCATGCCACCAAAGGTATTACCCACGCAACCGTCGATGTTCCGGCTTGCGGTTTCGTTCGGCTGCGCGGAGGTTCAGGGGACGCGAAGAGCGGAACAGGTTTAATCAAGAAGATTCGCCGCGGTTTTCTGGGTGGACCCAAAACAATTGCTGAAAAAGATCGGTTGCAAAATGAATTCATGGAAGTGAATTTCAGTACCGAGACCGGCGCCGTGATGGGTGTTTATAGTGGTTCGCGGGGGAACCGATTCTCTTTGCGATTCGTTGCGGTCTCGCGCGAAGATTTGAGCAACGTCGAAATGAAAGCGAATCGTTTTCAAGTCACTGCATCTTCCGAGCATCACGGAGCTATCGAAACGGCTGGGGTTTTGCAACGAACGAGCGAAGAAGGGTCCCAGAAACTCGCAGATTTTCGTATTGAGTACAGCCTGACTCGCGGTAGCCGCTTCTTGCAGGTGAAAGGTGAGTTGATACCCGATCGACAAATAGAGGGAGATCCATGGGGAAACTACCTTGCACTGCGTATGGCGGTAGCATCTGAATCAGCGATCCATCGAACGATTGTCCGCGATAAATTACATCGATCCCGATCGCGCCGATTGGTCGCACCTGCTGGTGTGTTGGTGGATGAATCGGAAAGACAAACTCTCGTGAGTGCTGATGGATATCCCTTCCACCGACGAGTTGGCGAGCGATTCCTCGACACGCTTTTACAAGTATCAGGAGAAACTCGTTCCAGTTTTCGAGTCGACTATGGGATTGATGTTGCCGCACCGGTTGCAAGTTGCCTGGCGCGAATGTTCCCTCCGAACCTCATCCAATTGAAAGGGAGTTCCGGAGGTCCAGCGATTGGATGGGTCTGTCACATCGCCCCCAAGGTGGTGCTTTTGTCAGCGATCGATGTGCAGATGACCGCAGAGGGAAAGTTAGCTGCAATCATCAGAGTGGTGCAGACTCGTGCACAAACTGCAAAGGTTAAACTGCGATTCTGCAGGGATGTTGTTGCGGTCTCTTTTCTGGATGAAACCTTGGAGACACTTATTGCGATGGATGTCGAATCCCTGAACGCCAGATCAGAGTCTCTTGCATCAGAGATTCACTTTGATGGTGACCAGGTTCAATTTGGGATCCATAGCCACGGTGTTTTGGATCTGCTTGTTGTACTTAGTTGAACTTTACCCAAGAGCAATTGCTAAGCTAATCCAGAGTTTCGGTATTGAGTTGGTGATACTTTTCAAAACAGCGAGGAATCAAACTGATGGAAAATGCCGAGGCGACTCAGCGAATTAATTTTCATCAGGCGCTGCTTACGAGCGGGCTTGTTGATCCGGAAGCTTATCGTTCATTACTTGAGTCCTTGAATACGACCGATCCTCAGATCACCTCTGAAGCCTTGGTCAAGCAAGGAGAAATCACAGCCTATCAGGCAGAGCAGTTGCATCTTGGCCGAACCAAGTTTCGGCTCGGCCCCTATCTAATCACCGAGGGTGTCGGACAGGGAGGTATGGGGCAAGTTTTTAAAGGTGTTCATGAGGTCATGGGCCGAGAGTGCGCAGTCAAAGTGCTGCCCTTGGAGAAATCAACTGAGGAATCTCGAAATGCATTTCAGCATGAGATTCGTTTGCAGGCTGGACTCGATAGTCCTTATCTTGTGAGAGCGTTTGATGCCGGACGAGATGGCAATGTGCATTACCTCGTTACGGAATATGTGCCGGGTAATGATCTGCGTCGATTAATCAGAGCTAACGGCCCACTATCCATGGAAGCAGCCGCAGTGATCATTTCGGATGCTGCTCGTGGTTTACAGTACGCGCATGATTTGGGAATGGTGCATCGAGACATCAAGCCAGGTAACATCCTTGTGACACCCGATGGCCACGCTAAAGTATCTGACATTGGCTTAGCGGTGTGGACTATGAGCCTGCATGCGGATCCTCGAGCCGGTAAAATTGTTGGGACTGCAGATTACCTGTCTCCGGAACAGATCAGAGATCCCTCTTCTATTGATCACCTCAGTGATATCTACTCGCTTGGCTGCACGCTCTATTTTTCTGTAACCGGAAAAGTACCATTTCCCGGCGGTGATTCGCGAAGTAAGTGTCAGAGACATTGCGAGCAGACACCCTGGCACCCTCGCCGATTTTCACCCGCACTCTCAGAGGAGTTTGTGGATGTCATCGCAGACATGATGGAGAAGGATCCAAAACGACGTTTGCACTGCGCCGGTGAAGTGGTTGAGCGGCTCGAGGCTTGGGCGAGTTCACCCGATGGGGTAGTCGAGTTGCCACTTGAGCGACAGGTCTGGACACCTCCCCCACCTCCTAAGGAGCCTTCTCAACTGCGGGACTCTCTCGATTCAGGCTCGCAGCATCCCTCTCAGGGGTCCCCAAGCCAATCCGCAGTCGATACTGGAGTTCAAAGCGAATCATCGCTCGTACCTTTGATCCCGCAAGACGACACTGGCACGCCATCCGTAATGGCCCAACCTAACGTTTTCACACGCCGGTCCAGTTATGGGGTGGCTGTTGCGATTGCCTTGGCCATTGCCATACCCGTGAGCCTGTTCATTGGCGCTGTGATCGGCTTTTTGATCCGAGGTGCCCTATA
>JAYYHM010000113.1:0-9411 GCA_036148415.1 Planctomycetota bacterium | reverse complement strand
ATCTGCCTTGCGGATACACCTGTGAGTGAGATTTGAACGTCGCGGGGACGAAAAACAGACTCTTGGCGAAAAATTTTTTCGCAAACACAGAGCTACTGCCCAAACCTCAGGACGAGGCCGGGAAATGTGAGAAAACCGCATAAAAACCCGAGATTCAGAGCCAAATGTCACGCGCCATCGGATTCAGATTGCAACGTCCAAGACGAAGAAACCGCTGATAGTGCTTATTCCCAATCAAACACGCTAAAGAGTTGGACCGGTTTTTCTCGACAATAAATCTCGGATGGGTCACTCTCGGCCTTTTTAAGTGCAGAGAAATGGCAAATGCTGTTCCCTCGGGAATCGGCATCGCCAAAAATCCATCCTACCCAGGGGGGCTTCTGGGAAAAGCTTTTGGATTGGGCGGAACAGCGATGCCCGCTGTGACTCGATCCAATGGATAAGCATTTAAGCGAACTTAGCCAAACTGCCACGATCAGGTGCCTGCATCCGATTAGAGCTGAATTTGGCGTCGGCCGCTTACCGTTTCTTATTTGTCCCCCAATCACCATTCGGTGAATGGTCCACGCTCAGCGTGACCGCAAACACTTACTTTAACAACCAAAACCGCGAGGATCCCGCAGGGCGAGCGTCGCAAGATGCAAACCGGGTAGCTCCGACCCAACGAAAAGAAGAAAGTACTTAGTTCTGGAACTGTGACCCACCACAGTACTCAGAAGGTTGTCGAACAGGACCGACTGCTTGCTTCTTGTTTTCGATGAAGGGCTGCGAGGACAATGGATACCAACGCACCATTGTTCGAGGGAATATTAACGAGGCGTTATGGAGAACCTAACATGAAGGTCTTCACAACTGGACAGGTCGCCAAGATCTGTAAAGTAGCACCCCGAACCGTTTCCAAATGGTTCGACTCGGGGCGTTTGAAAGGCTATCGAATTCCTGGATCACAGGACCGACGCATTCCACGAGAATACCTGATCAAGTTCCTCAAGGAGCATGGTATGCCCTTGGGTGATCTTGAGGACGAAGCAATGGCAAAGTGCCTGATCGTCGCTCAAGATCAAGTGCTGATCGAAAATCTCAAGCGAGAATTACCACCAGAGAAAGCATTCAAAGTAGCTGTTGCTGCAAGTGGTTTCGAGGCCGGAATTCAAGCAGAAAGTTTCAACCCAGACTGCATCATCGTTGATTTCTCGATCGGAAAGATTGAGGCGGTTCAGATCTGCCAGAACTTGCGTAAGAACATCGACTTCACCGATATCGTTCTCATTGCACTGCTTCCAGACGATGGACAGCCGATGAGCTTCGATCGCAGCAGCATCAATGAAACGTTCAAGAAACCTTTCGATGCACATCTGCTCGCCGAGCGTCTACGTACGCTAGTCGGTTCCCGCAAAGAACTTGTCTGATTCGCTCGAAAGCTAGACTGGCGTTGGTCGGATCTGGTTAAAGCGTCTCGGAACAACGACGACCTCGTTCAAAAGCGTCTTCCACCCCCGCAAGTGGAAGACGCTTTTTTTTTGGGCGCAAATGCGGTACGGTTTGCATTAGCGGGGTAACGGCGAATCCAATGCGAGTTACTCCATCCCGAATCGGAAAGCGACGAGAGAACTCGTCGTCTAAATCTCCCTATCAACCCACCCTTTCGTCCATCGCACCCTGACCATTGAATCCGATCTCCAATCATTTCGACGACCAGGGCAACGCACACATGGTCGATGTGTCGCAGAAGGAGACTAACGTCAGAGTTGCGACCGCATCCGCCAGCGTGATCATGGACCCTAGATCTGCCGAGAGAATCATGACCTGTCAGGTCCACAAGGGGGATGTCATTGGAATTGCACGCATCGCAGCCATTCAAGCCGTCAAATCGACGCCTCAGCTTATCCCTCTGTGTCACGCGATTCCGATCGAAGCGGTTTCAGTTGACTTCTGCTGGGAAAAGGAAGCGGATGCAGACTTAAGCGAATTGAGATGCGAAGTGGAAGTCCGAACTTCCGCCAAAACCGGCGTAGAAATGGAGGCGATGACTGCTGTCACCGTGGCATGTCTGACTATCTATGACATGATCAAGTCTATCGATCGTAGCTCGGAGATCCGCCGCGCAAGATTGCTCCGCAAATCGGGGGGCAAATCGGGCGATTTTGAAGCGAATTCGGGTTCGAACGGTTAAGCGGTGTTCTAAAGCCACGGTTATCGGACCGAGGAATTAATTCAATTTAATAGCACTGCATCGCGTCCACCAACGAAGCTCGGCACGGCCATGAACGCCTACTCTTTGACCGATCAACAAACCGATATTCCAAGAAAGATCGTCTCGAATAAGCCTACTTCGACAACCCTCCACGACCCGACGACACGGGCGGAATTGCTGAGAGCCTTCGGTGAGTCGCCCATCGACTCCCTTTCCTCGATCTACCAACCTATTCACCGTGAACTCAGTGAGGTGGAGTATCTCCTCTCTCAGGAATTAAAATCGCCCCACCCTGAGTTGAAAAGCGTGCTACAACATGGCACCCAGCTTGGAGGAAAAAGACTGCGTCCCGCAATGCTGCTTCTCTTCGGGAAAGCGTCTGGGAGAGTCACAAAGAACCATATGATCACAGCCACGGTGATTGAAATGGTTCATACCGCGACTCTTATCCACGACGACGTTCTCGATTCGGCGGACTCCCGCCGGCATGTTCCGACTATCAACGCGAAGTGGAATCAGCACACCAGCATCCTCGTCGGGGATTACCTTTTTTCTCAGGCCTACCGCCTTGCGGCGACGACTTCCTCTACACAGGTTTGTGAGAAAGTTGGCGAGGAAGCAAGGATCGTCTGCGAGGGAGAATTGAGGCAAGTTCTTCATAGAGACCTTCTTGATCTGGATGAAGCAACCTACCTATCCATGCTACAGGCCAAAACGGGTGAGTTATGCCGAATCGCGTGCGAACTCGCTGTGGAACTATCTGGCGACTCCGGACAACGAAGCAGAGCCGCTGCCGATTTTGGGAATTCGCTTGGTATCGCCTTCCAGATTGCAGACGACTTTCTAGACATTTGGGGGGATCCCAAAACCGTAGGTAAAACCCTGGGCACCGATTTGCTCCAAGGCAAAATCACACTCCCCTTGATTTACCTTCTCCAGAACAGTGACGCCCGAAAGCGTGAAAAGATTCGGAGCATTCTGTTAGGACCACCCGAGGCGAGAGTCTCCCGAATCCTACCCATCTTGGAGGCTTCCGATGCAAAGGAATATACCCAGAGCATCGCAGAGCTACATTACCACAACGCGATCCAAGCTCTAGAGCAATTCGACCACAGCGAGATTCGTCGGTGCCTCGAGGCGATTGCTTATTTCAGCATCCACCGTAAATTTTAGAAGCGGCGACCATCACCCTGAGCGCCCCAGTCATGCGGAGAGCGAAACACAGTACTTGAATCTGCCGGATTCATAATACACCGCCGCTCGACGTGGTATTGTCGCTTGCATATTGGATTCATCGCTTTAGCAAAATGCAGGGCTCCAAGGCAGCACTCAGAAGCTGTTGGCGGCCGACACAACCGCATCGACCGTGATTCCGAAGTGTTTGTAGACTTCACTGTAAGGCCCGCTGGCGCCGTAGCCGCTCATCCCGACAAACTTCCCTTGCAGTCCGATCCAGCGGTCCCAGCTCATCTGTAATCCGGCCTCGACGGCAACCCGTTGCGTAACCCCTGAAGGTAAAACCTCCTCAAGATACTCAGGCGACTGAGCCGCGAACAATTCCATGCAAGGAATACTCACCACGCGGACCTTTTTGCCGCCGGCCAGGAGCTGTCTTGCGGCATCCACACACAGCCCCAATTCACTGCCACTTCCCATTAAGATGACTTCAGGAGTCCCTTCACAGTCCATCACGACATAGCCGCCCTTGGAGCATCCCGAAGCGGGTCCGGTCTGTGTTCGATCTAGGGTTTCCATATTTTGGCGTGAGAGGACGAAAGCAGAAGGTGCGTTGTCGATCTGCATCGCAGTGCGATAGCACTCAGCGACCTCATTCGCGTCTCCAGGGCGGAATACATAGAGCCCGGGAATGGCTCGACATGCCGTCAAATGCTCAATCGGCTGGTGGGTCGGTCCGTCTTCACCCACTCCGATCGAATCGTGAGTGAGGATATAAATCACCGGCTGATGCATGATCGCGGAAAGACGCATGCCACCACGCATGTAATCGGTGAAGACGAAAAAAGTTGCGGCGTAGGATCTCAATCCCGATAGCGACATTCCATTGACGATTCCAGCCATGGCATGTTCTCGAATCCCAAAGTGAAGGTTTCGACCGCCGAATGCACCGGGAAGAAAATCTCCCGCTCCGTCGAATGTGAGATTCGACTTATTACTGGGTGCAAGGTCAGCGGATCCACCAACCATGAAAGCAACTCTCTGGGCGATTGCATTGAGAACCTTCCCACTACTGTTGCGAGTTGCATCTCCCTT
Organism: Planctomycetota bacterium; assembly: GCA_036148415.1. GTDB lineage: Bacteria > Planctomycetota > Planctomycetia > Pirellulales > Pirellulaceae > Rubripirellula. The sequence goes on along the minus strand of JAYYHM010000113.1, from coordinate 4,946 downwards.
TTCACTGGCTTCAAAAACGGGAATATCCTGATCCCAACCTTGAGGAAGCCGACCTGCAAAGAGATCGTTGAGTTCCAGTGCTTTTTCGGGGTTCTGAGCCTGATAGTCGGCCCAGATCGAGCTCCATGCTTTGTAGGCTTCTGCCCCCCGAGCACCTAGATTCTCATCGAAATGCTCTCGGACGCCCTCGGGGATGTAAAACTTTTCTTCTGCGGGAAGCCCGTAAGCCGATTTTGCCAATGCGACTTCATCCCACCCCAGGGGTGCTCCGTGTGCACCATGCGTGTCTTGCTTATTAGGCGCCCCATATCCGATAATGCTGCGAACGATGATCAAAGTCGGTCGATCACTGCAAGCCTTGAATTCCTCGATCGCTCCGGCAAGTGCATCAAGATCGTTTGCGTCGCTCACCTTGACGACATTCCATCCAAGACCTTGAAAACGCTCAGCCACATCTTCGCTGAACGCCAAGTCGGTATCCCCTTCAATCGTGATGTGGTTGTCGTCGTAAAGCCAACAGAGATTGTCTAATTTGAGGTGTCCCGCCAAGCTGGCCGCCTCACATGCAACGCCTTCCATCAAATCACCGTCACTGCATAAAGCGTAGACGTTGTAGTCAAATAAAGCGTGCTCAGCAGTGTTGTAATTCGAAGCAAGCCACTTTTCGGCCATGGCCATCCCCACGGAGTTGGTCACGCCAGCACCAAGTGGGCCCGTGGTGGTTTCAATACCGGCCGCCTCGCCGTACTCGGGATGTCCCGCGCAAGGACTGCCTATCTGTCGAAAGCTTTTGATATCTTCGAGCCCAATTGAAGGCTGCCCAGTGGGATTCCCGTCCTCATCGGTCCCTTGCACGCCAGACAAGTGCAGAACGCTGTAAAGCAGCATCGATGCGTGACCACAGGACAGAACAAAACGATCGCGGGAAGGCCAATTCGGCTGAGCAGGATCGTAATTCATCGTGTGGTTGAACAATTGGTACGCGATGGGTGCTAGTGCCATCGGCGTCCCCGGATGTCCGCTATTCGCTGTCTGAACGGCATCCATACTGAGGGTTCGTATGGTGTCGACGGCAAGTTTTGTTAGGTCACTCGATACAACACTCATCTGTTAGCTAGCTCACTCACAAATTGGACAAAAATTGATGCGGAAGAGGGACTTCCAGCAACAGTAGGCTCAAAAGTTCAGCAGAAAGGGTACTCGCAATTCAGCTCTTTCGGGAGGGGTGAAATAGCAATGAAAGGCCGCAGAGCAAAGACGTCAACACCTGAGAATCGTTTCAATTGCTGTACTCTCCGCCCCGAAAAGGGCCCAAAACAGCAAAAAAGGGGCAATCTTCAAATACCCCCAATAGTCTCTTTCGCCATGGGTTTGGAATCTGATGCCTCTCCAGATTGGAGATCGAAACGTCCAGTCGTATTGATGCCCTTCGGCGGTAGGAGAGTGGCCGCTTCGCTGAGAAAAAAAAGATTCAGACGAATGGCGGCCCCTCTAGCTGACAAGCAGCCGATACGCTCGCCGTATCATGTCCTCAGATCCCAGGCTTTCATCTGCTCCAGCGTTCGGGGATCCGTCATATCAAAACGCAAGGGAGTCAAAGTGACATTGCCTTTTCTTAATTGGATCACATCCGCAGACTCAGGCGGCGGCTGCTCCGGCTCACTCCAGAGCGCCCAGTAATAGTCGCGACCGTGAGGGTCGGTGCGCTTCTCGTACCGGCTCCCATATTGCTCCAGACCCATTGGAACCACTTTCAACTCACTGGGACGCTCAGTCGCGGAGGTGGGAATATTGAGATTGAATAGACCACCTCGTGAAGCTTCTTTGGCACTCAAGCCAGTGATCACATTTCTTGCGATCAGAGCTGCCGCCTGAAAGTCAGCATCCTCGTCATACTCAAGAGAAACGGCGACACTCGTGACCCCGAAGAAAGCACCTTCCACCGCAGCAGCCACCGTGCCGCTGTAAAGCACATTGATCCCAGCATTCAATCCGTGGTTAATTCCACTCACCACGAGATCGAAGGGTTCATCACGATAGAGCTCGGCAATGGCTAATTTAACGCAGTCGGCCGGTGAGCCATCCACTGCCCAAGCCCAATGCCGGCCCTCTCGATGAATCGACTTCGCTGATAGCGGGGTAAGAAAAGTGATGGAGTGCCCCACGCCACTCTGCTCGGTTGCCGGCGCCACAACCACGACTTCACCAAGGTGCCGCAGTTGTTGCTCCAGAGCCGCCAGTCCGGGTGCATAAACACCATCGTCGTTCGCAAGTAAAATTCTCACACCGTCCCTTTATCTTGGTAGTTGACCCATCGTACGACCCCGGCGAATCAAGTTACAAATCCGAAGTGTCAGGAAGTCGAAATCATTGGGAACAGTATCCTCCGATATCGATGCGAGGGAATGGGATGAGAGAACCTCTCAAAGCCACCACCGTGCTCGCCACGGTCTAATTGCGAGAAACCCAAATGTGAGAAGGACCTGCATTCTCACCGGTATCGATGTGCTGGGGACTTTTGGTTTCTATCCAGCTGTTGGAAACCGACCCCACCGAAGCTCACGGGAGTTTCGCGAACCATTTTCAGCTTTATGGCTGAATCCGCACCAAGAAACGGGTAAATCTGGCAGCTTACCCTCCTTCACCCTATCGGCCCCTTGGGAAGTGGTCTGTCATTTTCTAAACTCTGTGATTACCGTTTCGCGACTCTTCGCAAGTGGCTATAGATCGGATGACCCAATCACACGACGCTTCAGCACCCGCCTCCACGCCTTCACCAGGCACTGAACCATCATCGGCGCCGGATTTGACCCAACAGCGTATTGTTGTACTTGATTTCGGCTCTCAGTATGCCCAACTCATCGCAAGGCGGGTTCGGGAGCAGAACGTTTACTGTCAGATCCTTCGGCATGACATTGAAGCAGAACGACTGGCCGAGATTGCCCCCAAGGGAATCATTCTCTCAGGCGGTCCCGCCAGTGTCTACGAAGACGGCGCCCCCAAATGCGACCCGAAGCTCTTTCATTTAGGGATACCCGTTCTCGGTATCTGTTATGGGATGCAGCTAACCTGCGAAGCTCTCGGGGGAAAGGTAGATAACACTCCGTGCCGTGAGTATGGACCCGCTACATGCGAAATCCATGACCACTCCGGGATTTTTGCAGGCCTACCAGGTGAGATGGACGTCTGGATGAGTCATGGGGATCAAATCTCCAGCATCAGTGAGGTATTCAAAGCGATTGGACAGACCAGCACCTGCCCATTCGCTGCGATCAGGCACAACGAATTGCCCGTTTATGGATTGCAATTTCATCCCGAAGTGACACACACTCCGCTTGGAGGTCAACTGCTAAGGAATTTTGTGATTGAAGTCTGCGGTTGCGAACCGACTTGGTCGATGGGTGATTTTGCGGAGGCAACCATCAAGGAGCTGCGCCGCCAAGTGGGTGATCGCAGAGTGATTTGTGGCTTGAGCGGTGGAGTGGATTCAAGTGTGGTCGCTGCATTGCTCTACAAAGCGATCGGACCACAACTCTCCTGCATACTCGTTGACAATGGTTTGCTGAGAAAAGGAGAGCAGGCCATGGTCATCGAAGAGTTCTCCGAACATTTCAAAACCGACCTGCACGTCGTGGATGGTGAGGACCAGTTCATGAGTGCATTAGCCGGAATCAGTGAACCTCAAGCAAAGCGCCGCCGAATTGGCTACGAATTTATCGAATGCTTCAAAGCGGAAGCGGCAAAAATTGATGATGTTCACTTCCTAGCACAAGGGACTCTTTATCCAGATGTAATTGAAAGTGGTGCTGACCCCGACGGCCCCGCGGCAACCATTAAGTTACACCACAACGTGGGAGGGCTTCCGGAAGAATTAGGCTTCGAACTGATCGAACCCCTGCGTGACTTGTTCAAAGATGAGGTTCGAAATTTGGGCCTTGCATTAGGGCTTCCGGAGAATCTCGTTTGGCGTCACCCATTCCCGGGCCCGGGTCTAGCCGTACGTTGCTTGGGTGAAATTAGTAAAGATCGCCTAGCTGTGCTCAGAGAAGCCGATTCCATCGTAGTGGAAGAGATCCAAAACGCGGGCCTTTACCGTGAGACAAGCCAATCTTTCGCCGTTCTACTACCTGTTCAGAGCGTCGGGGTTATGGGGGACGCACGTACCTACGAGAACGCAATCGCCATCCGCAGTGTCGATACCAATGACTTCATGACCGCGGACTGGAGTCGTCTGCCCTACGATCTCCTCGCGAAAATGAGCTCACGAATTATCAACGAAGTCAAAGGAGTGAATCGGGTCTGCTATGACATTAGCAGCAAGCCGCCTGCCACCATTGAGTGGGAATAGATGATTTGTATTAAAACAGATATACCTCAAGAGATTTGTGATATAGATGATGAGTTGAAAGCTATCTATCACAGCAAAGACACAGTATGCATTTGGATATTTAAAACTAGAGAAGATAGAAACAGGTTTATGGATGAAACTGCAGGAATGCTTAAAGACGACAGAGAACAGTATTTCGAGTCTTTTTACGATTAGTTATCGACAGAAAAATCAGATGAAAATTGAGATAATTGTGGAGAGAAATCCACTACACGCATTGCGAATGCAGATTGTTTCAATATGAAACAAGTTTGCAATACTCTCAATGCAGCTTCGTGACTTGACTGACATAAGAAGAAAGATGCTAACTCCACGCAGTACAAAAACACGGAAAAGTAAATTTCTCTGCTCTGCAACACACGTGTTTTCTGCGGTTGAGTTAGAGTAGTTATTGAGTGGGAGTGACCGCTGTCAGCCCCCACCCGAGACATGACTTCTCTAGACGAGTGAGGTTTCTTTCGAACAGTGAGGTTTTAGTCTAGACGTCTAGAGCAAGAAGACGGTGCTGCATCCCCCCAGCGAAAAGGTGCGTCTGAGCCGCACAAACACCTGAAGAATT
>JAYYHM010000112.1:0-4666 GCA_036148415.1 Planctomycetota bacterium | reverse complement strand
TTGCGTCACAAAAGATTAAAACCAATTGGGCAGCTTCGAAAAAGTCACTGACCGTTGCCAGTGTTCCTGAAGGAAAATCTATCCCTTTCCGGAATGAGATATCCGTGCGACATGGTGAATTACTGCTGCTCACGGTTTTACCGAATGATAACCATGGAGCCGATAGCACGCTCGTCGAATGGACCATCAAGGAGTCTGGCGGCAGTCAACGGATTTGGAGTGTCGCCGATCTGATTCCCAACCTGCTCAAGGGAAATTCTTGGCCCGATCATGACGGTGCCAATTGGAGTTTTTTGGAGACAACCTCCACCCCTATGTTCCTGACCAATCGAAACGATGGCATTTCGGGGCAGTCCGTTCTCAAGTCTTGGAGTCTGGGGTCTGAGCCTTCCGTTTTCGTCAATGTTAGTCCTGAGGATTTACAGGTATGGACGAACCTTCCAGCGCGAAGCTTCTTTGTTCATCCTGGGCCAGCACGTCCCGTGACGGTTGCTTGGACGAGTCCAATCACAGCAGATCTGGTCGTCTCCGGACGCGTCGCCGACGCACACCCGGCAGGACTTGATGGGGTGTCCTTTGAGTTGTCCCATTTAGCTGAACCTGAATTGGGTCAGGCATTAGCCGATGTAGGCGATGTGTCTTATGATTTATCTGAAGCCGAGCCACATCCCGCGCCCCTCGAATTCATTCGTGAAAAATGGCGGGCGGCCGAGGCCGATCTCACGCCACTTCTTGACGCAATACAAAAGACGCAAGGTCAGTTGTTCAGAAGCAATTACGGCAAGCATGCTGTGATTGCGGTAGGCAATGGTTTTCCCGCTTGGGAAGAATTAGGTCGTGTCGTCGCTGAGGAACGTGTCGAAGGAGTGGCTCGAGAGCCGGTGTTCCGGTTGGTATCGCTTCCGGCAGAACCTGATACCTATGTCATATGGGATCGATTACGGCTCGAAGGTGGTGATGGAGACCTTCTTCTCTTTTCCGATCATCCTGAACTCAAAGCTGCGGTCGAGCAGGCTTGTGGAATTCGGTTTGGAGAGCACCCGCTAAACCGACCTGTTCCTCAATCTGCCTTGGTGACTCAAGCTGGTGAGGAATTAATCATCGACTTGAGCGGCTTGCCCCGGTCACTTCTGGAATTACTCCGGCTTCCTCGGTTTTTGCGATCAGAGGTAATGCTTGATGAAAGGAGTCCCGAGTCGGCTGAAGTGCAGGCCTTCTTAATTGCCGCAACCGGTGGCGGCGGTAGGTTGGCAGAGCCTGTTGCCACGGCTACTCAAGGTGACACACGAGTTGCCAAGATCGTTCATCCCGCCATCGCCTCTCAAGTCTCGAGATCTGCGATCGAATTTCGGAAGCTTTTTCCGCCGGCTGTGCTGTTCGAGCCAATCATCCCCCGTGATGCACAAGGGAGTCTGTTCCTCTATCACCGGGAAGATACTGCTCTGCAGGAACTTCTTCTCGATGGCGATGAGATCGTAGAGCTGAATCAACTTTGGTCGCAACTTGATTTTGTCAGTGAGCAGGCGTTTGTGACTCCCCGGATGTACGAAGAAATCCTGCAGTATTATCGAGATCCGAATGATGGAGCGCGGATCATGTTCTTCTATATCCAGCTGCTTCGGGATAGGATTATAAAGGAAAGAGAATTGTTGGCTGAAGCCAAGTTGCGTTCGGAATCGAGTCACTTGGATGCACTACTTGAGTTTGCCAGAAAAGCCTGGCGCCGGCCAATCACCAATGAGGAGGTCAAGGTGATTCTTGCTTCCTATCGTGCGGATCGCGCAGAAGGAACGGAACATGATGCGGCATTTCGGGCCGCTTTAACTCGCATTCTGTCCTCTCCCTGGTTTCTTTACCGAGTGGAACAACCCGCTACCGGACCACATTGGCAGCCAGTATCCGAAAGCGAACTTGCAACACGTCTCTCCTTTTTCTTGTGGGATTCGATCCCTGATGAGCCATTGAGTGCGGAGGTAAATGGACTGCATGAGCGGGAGGTGATGGAGGCTCAGGTGCGACGGATGCTTAAGGATGATCGTGTGCGTGGCATGGCACTTGAATTTGGTGCTCGCTGGCTGGGTGTACGAGATTTTGACACCGGGCATGGTCGTAACCTCCAGCAGTTCCCCGAATTCACCATCGAGCTGCGAGATGCACTTGCTGAAGAGCCCGTTCAATTCTTTATGGATCAACTCTTGAACGATCGGCCGGTTGCGCATTTGGTGGATTCGGAAGCGATTGTAATCAATCAAACTCTTGCCAAGCATTACGGGATACCTTGGAAAGCCGAGTCCCCAGAGACTTCCATCGGATCAGGATCCGAGTGGCGTCGTTTTGAAAATGCTTCCCACCACAGTCGCGGCGGGTTGCTCGGTCTTGGAGCGGTTCTCGCCAAGACCGCTGCTGCCTCGCGAACCAGCCCGGTAAAGCGTGGTGCATGGGTTGTCCAATTACTGGGTGATCGCTTGCCCCAAACTCCACCAGGGGTTCCTCCCTTACCCGAGACGCCGCCGGAGGGGCTGAGTGTCCGTGAAATCACCGAACGTCATCGAAAGGATCCTGCCTGCGCGAATTGTCATTTGAGAATCGATCCTTTTGGAATGCCTCTCGAACAATTTGATGCGTTGGGGAGATTACTTCCTAGCATCGAATTTAAACCAGGCGACATTAAATCAGTGACACGTGATGGTATCGAGATCAACGGCTTCGCGGGCCTGAAAGAGTATCTTGCTGTACATCGCAGAGAAGACCTCTTTTCCTCACTCGCAAGAAAGCTTACCGGCTATGCCTTGGGGCGTTCTGTCATACTTTCGGATCGTGAGCTGGTGAATCAATTATCTGAAAGTATCGCTTCTGGGGCTTGTTGGTCAGAGGTTCTGCTCATGATTGCGCAAAGTGAGCAATTTCGATCTGTGCGTCCGAGTGAGATTCCAGGTGGCAAACGACCAATCCCCACAAGCCATTGATTGGGTAAAGTTGTTCGAGTGATGTCATCCCGTAAGCGGGAATGAAGATAAAGTGAACACATCATTTTCATGGGACGACTAATGAAAAAGCAAAAAGGACAAAGAGACATGTCTGTGCGAGCCAATCCAACTTCTACACGAAGAACATTGTTGCGTGGGCTTGGTGTGTCCATGGCACTGCCATGGCTCGAGTCGGTACCCTTTCCCTCGGCAGAAGCGGCTGAGGATTCCTCTCGGGGCGACGGTGAGCAGCCACCCACACGCACACTGGTGACCTTCACCGGTATGGGATTCCACTCTGACCACTGGTGGGCCAAAGGCGCTGGAAGTGCAATGGAGCTTGGACCCTGTCTGAAGCCGCTTGAGCCCTGGAAAAAGCACTTGGTTTTTATTCGCGGACTTTGGAACGAGCAAGCCAACAATGGAGTCATCCACTGTATGCAGACCGGTAACATGCTCAGCGGTGCAGTGATGTCGAAAACGGAAGTGCGGACCGGGGTGAGCTTTGACCAATTGATGGCTCAACGGATTGGAAATCGTACTCGAATTCCATCTCTGGTCCTGGGTTGCGAGGGACCGATACCTGGTCTTCAGGACGGACATCCCTTGCTCTACAGTTCTCACATCTCTTGGAGCACGGCGGTCTCACCCACATGGACCGAAACGCGTCCAGCACTCGCTTTTGATCGACTATTCCGGATCAAGCCCAATCGAGGCGACCAAAGTGTGGTTGATGCCGTTTTGGAGGATGCTCGCGCGGTGCGGAGACGACTTTCTGTCTCCGATAGACAGCGATTCGAGGAGTATCTCGGAAGTGTTCATGAGGTCGAGGGCCGGATCAAGCGTGCGGGTGAAAAACGCGAAATGGTTGGTTGGAAGCCGACCCTTGATGCTCCAGATTCACCGCGTCCCGCTGATGGGATTCCTACTGAGATTCCTGATTATTGGAAGCTGATGAACGACATCATGCTGCTTGCATTTCGCACCGACTCCACACGCATCGGTACGCTCAAGTACTGCAATGACGGCTCGATCCTGACTCATGCTCATGCTGGTGCAAAAGATCAGCATCACCAGATGGCGCACACTCAGCCTCAAGAATTAGTAGGTGTCAATCAGTTTTTTATGTCCCAACTTGCCTACCTTTGCGACAAAATGGCAAGCGTTCAGGAAGGCGAAGGAACGCTATTGGATCATACCGCACTCATGCATTGTTCAAGTATGATTCATGGCAATCATGATTCGAAGCAGTTGCCAGTGGTCTTGCTTGGTGGTGCGGGCGGAAGACTGCGTGGTGGTCGTACCCTTGATTACCTTGATTCATCAAACCGTCGTATGTGCAGTTTGTTTTTGGATCTCATGGACTGGGGCGGCTTGACTGTCGATCGCTTTGGTGACTCCTCGGAAAGGCTGGTCGGTATCTAAATTGGTCCCAATGGATTAGATCGGCCAGGTTCGCTAGGCGTTCACTCTGATAGCGGGAGCGGGATTCGATCCGATTCCCTGTCATGCACCATGATATCGGTTCTTGATTGCTCAATTCATTAGGCTTGAGTCAATTCAGTCAGTTCACCTGTGCTGTCTGCAAAGGCATTGGTTTCTTTTCCGAATCGGTTCAGCATCGTGACAAAAAGATTGGACATCGGCACGTCGTTACCAAACTTAAGATACCTACCGTGCTGCAGACCAAGATTGGATCC
>JAYYHM010000111.1:0-2568 GCA_036148415.1 Planctomycetota bacterium | reverse complement strand
CACATCAACTTTTGAACTGCCAACAGAACTCGAGGAATATTGGCAGTAATAAACTACCCAACCCAACGAATTTAATTGGGACAACAGGCCGCGTGGGATCATCAACTCAACTCCGTAGTACTGATACACCCCCCACCGCCCTTCTGATTTCCGACTCCATAAGCACTCGCTCGGTGTTGAAGCGATGTTTATCGCAAACCGGATACAACGTGATTGAAATCAGCAATTCAAATGACGTAGCCCCTTTCTTACGATCAAAAACAATCGATCTGCTCATCTTCGATGAACGTTGTCGAATGAATCACATCCTCAAATCACTTCTGCTTGATGCAAGTAGTCCGAACCTCGCTGCAACAAGTTTCTTATCCATCGGAAAGGTTGAACGAAACGATCTACCTCCCGTTTCAAACCAGCCAAAACATTTTCTCCATATACCCCGTCCCGTTACTCCCGAAAACGTTCTCACGGCGCTCGGTGACCTTGATCGCACTACAAAGCGAGAGAACGAACACGAGCTTGAAACAGAATTTCGAACATCTATTGGTAGTCTGAAGACCCCTCGCCAAACCATGCGAGCTAGCGAATGAAAATTGATAAAACTTTCGAATCGAGCGTGACCTTATTGGTGATGAACCATCGAGGTGACCGAAGAGACCACATTTTGGAGCCCAATAGAGGTGTCTTTGTTGGCAAATCATCCAATTGCGGACTTCAGCTGAACGATACATCCTTGGCAGATATTCATTGCCGAATTGAATTATCACAAGGAAAGCTGCACCTTCAACGCTGGCCTTCAGCGGATGCTGTCCTATTGAACCAAAAAGCAGTTGAATCCTGTTGTGAATTGGACGTAAATGATGTGATCGGAGTGGGCAGCTATGAGATCCGAATCTTACAAGGCACCCCTTCATCAGACCATATTACGAAAGCAAGATCCGGGGAGGACGGATCCTCTAATGTAATCTGTTCTGGCCAACCCAGTCTGCTGCCAGCGAGTCCACCAGCGTCACTGGAAAAGCTCCAGCGCTATCTAGATGAACTAACACAGAGTGACGGGGAAGCTCTCAGTGAGGGAAGCGAAACGGTGGCTTCTAAGAGCTTTTCGAATCCACTCGACACAAAAACAGAATCAAATATCGACAACCCGAACAACGAGCAAGGCATCCTCCCAACAGAGAGCTCTGATGATCACCCATCTATTTCACACCTCCGGTCTGAAATTCAGAAACTCCAATTTCAGCTCAACGACACAGTTCGACGCAATGATCAACTGCAAAAACGTCTTTTGGAGCTTAGTGAGAGAAAAGTGGACCTGCCCTTTGATGGTCCAGATCGACGACAACCACGCCCGGCGAACTTCGAAGAAAAATCTTCGCCCACGGAAAGTCCTAAGACTTATGTCAATCAACATGAACACACATCGCGAAGAGCCAAAACACTCACAACAAAACGACTCTCCACACTCACCAAAACTACCGACCACGCAAAACCACCTCGGACAACGGGACAAGGTTTCTCTGAAGAGAAAATCAACACCTTGCGCACCGAGCTAAGAGACGAGTACCAATCCAATAGAGATGCGACATCCATCCTCAGTCGATTCAGCCAACTCTGGAAATAGTAGGGTTAACGATTGTGAAGCTTCCCCCATCCGAAACGAACGATCCTCAACAAGCTCAAGCGAGCGAATCAACTCTGCAGAAGGTTGATTCACTCATTCAAGAGGTAGAGAAATTCATGAGGGAATGGTGCAATGGCCCGACACTCGCCGATTACAACTCAAAACTTTCTACCCCAGCGCATGATCACTTCGCCAAGCAGGTTGCCGATTGGAAGGAGAGAAAAACAAGAGAGCAGGCCGAGATAGAAGAAAGAGCTCTCTGGCTCGCCAAATCTTGGGCCGACTTGGAGAGAGCCAGACAAGCTCTAAAAGCCGATGCACCTGACACTGTTGGACTTGGGAAAGCAACAACCAAGCCACTTTCAGATAATGCAAAAAATTTGAGAGACATACCGGAAGAAGCTAGCAGTAAAGTGAGTAACCGAGGCGGCGAGACACGCGAGATGGAATTTAAACGTATTCAAAAGGAAATTCAGGCACAGAGGAATCAACGTTCCCGCTAGATAATCATTCCGCCACGATGCAAAGTCATGTTTCTCTGGAAGTCAATGGAGTTCAAAGTTGTCACTCATTTCCATGATAGCCGAATCGATCTCCAGAATTTCGAATGGCACAACGTCCAATCAAGGCAGCGGCGAGCAATCCCTTTCTCGATATCTCATCGATCTGCCACCGGATGCTCGGCGCGTCATTCGCGAGGAAAGGTATGCAACAATACTGAACAAACACTCGCGAATCACTTTTGATCCCTTCACTGTCAAAATTGCTTGGTTGTATCTCCGTGAAGCGATGGCCCTCGTTCCGCAGGGGGCGACGTTGCTCACCAACGATGAGATCGTACGAGTGCCCAACGGGTTTGAAGTTCAAGACGGTCCATCACAGCGTTTCGACGTGCCAGCTTTTCTGATCGATCGCTTTTGTGTTACGAATCTCCAATATGCAAAATT
>JAYYHM010000110.1:0-4370 GCA_036148415.1 Planctomycetota bacterium | reverse complement strand
ATTACGGGATGAGCCGCTTGGGGAGGATCAATTTTCGACGCAGCTCTAGATCCCCATTTCTTGCAGGAGGTGGCATGGAAGGCTATCAGATGATGCATAGCGAGGAGATGGCAAAGCTGATTGATAAAGAAGTTGCGAGGATTATCGAGGATGCATTGACGCAGACTCGAGAAATTCTAGAGCAGCGGCGTGAAGTACTTGAAGCGGTCACGCAACGCTTGCTAGAGATCGAATCGATTGACAATGAGGAGCTAACCCAATTGATCGAACAAAATTCAACGGGGCCTTGGCTTGTCCCTGGCACCGTGTCAGAAAAACCGAGGGCCAAAATCCGAACGCTCGATGTCGATAGCGTCGAGGCGAATCGGGGTGAGTCCAGTTGACACGCTGAACGGAACGATTATCCCGATTGAAACGTTTCTCACTTTGTTTGGGTTGGATTGCCAGGTCTTCGGTTGAGAGAACCTTTTTTTTCTTAGGATGCGATGAGGTCTGCATGCACAATACATCTGCCTTGATTTGGGGTGAAATCAGTTGAACTTTCTTCACCCAAGATTGAGCTCGTCAAGTGATTGCTCTCCAGCAATCTGTTTCCGGTTGATGTCGCATGCCATCGCTCTGATTGTTGCGGTAAGTGATACGAAACACTACTGGCTCTTATTCCCCCTTGATCAATTGTGATGGAAGTTGAAGTTCTGGACTGGCCAGAAGGATGGGACGAGGTTAACGCGACCGCCTATCCTAAGCTAAACGCACACCACGCCGCTTGGGTTAGCGGAGTGGGCGATGGCCTTGGCCACCGGTCCTTTTTGATCCGGGTGGTCGATCACGATGACGTCGTCGGACTGTTACCCTTGATGCTGGTGAAGGGTCCAATCTTTGGCCGTTTTCTAGTGAGCCTACCCTATGTGAATACGGGTGGTGTTTGGGCAAAAACTGAAAGTATCGCTCGAACGTTGATCGACCATGCTTGTGACTTGGCTGATCAACTCGATGTCAAATACCTTGAGTTGCGACACGAATCTCCAGTGCAGCATGAACGATTGAACTTTGTACGGACTGATAAATTTCACATGAGACTCCCACTTCCCGATACCGCGGATGAGTTGTTGAAGTCTTTTAAAAGCAAGCATCGAAGTCAGATCAAAAAGTCAGCCGATTATCATCTTCAGGTTGATTTTGGAGGCGAGCAACACCTTTCCGATTTCTACAGCGTGTTTGCTAGAAATATGCGAGATTTGGGGACGCCAGTTTTCGCCAAGCGTTTATTCTCATCTTTGCTTAGGAAGTTTGACGGAGATGCAGAAATATGTCTCGTGAAAAAAGAGGGACAGACGATCGCTGCGGCATTGCTCGTTCACCTCGCCGATCTCTCGGAAGTTCCAAGCGCGAGTAGTCTTCGAGAGTTTAATAGGACTAATGCCAACATGCTCATGTACTGGCATCTTTTGCAGAGGACAATTCAGCGTGGAAATCGCACTTTTGACTTTGGGCGAAGCAGTGAAAGCAGCGGAACTTATCGCTTTAAACGCCAGTGGGGAGCGACCCCGTCGCCAGCCAATTGGCAATATTATGTTAGAAGTGGATCGCCCGAGGACATGCGACCAGATGCCCAAGGTAAGCAACTTCTAGTGAAAGTTTGGCAGCGTCTTCCCGTGCCGCTTACCAAATGGATCGGCCCAACCATTGTTAGAGGTATTCCCTGAAAATCCGTATTTAGTGATTTGCTCAAGCGTGGTTCAGGAAACAAGAATTGAGGCGAGTGCTACCGCGGCCGTTTCAAATAGATATAATATAATACCCACGTTAATAGATAGAAAACCGTGTGTGATTGCACCTTGGTATTCCGATTCACTCCATCCACCCTCGGGACCGATCGCAACATGGATAGCTGGGTGATCATCACTTGAAAAATGCGATCTAATCGATAAGGCATCGGGGTCAGGATGCGCGATGAACTTTTCACCAACCCGATCTGACTGAAAGTAGTCTTTGGCTGTCGATACCGGTCCGAATTCCATCAGATGATTTCGACCACTCTGTTTACAGGCTTCAATGACTACTTTCCTTAGTTTGTCCATGTTCGATTCGGACGGTGGACGCTGAGTGCGCTTGGCAACGAGTGGTGTGACGTGTTTGATTCCAAGTTCCGTTAGTCGCTCCACCAGTTCCTTAGCTCGCTCTGGCTTAGGTAAAGCAATCGCCATATTGACCAATGATTTGGGTTCGCGGTCGACAAAGGTTGCATGATCAGTGTCGCAAACACACCGATTGCGGCCGATTTCGATGATCCGTGCCGCTGCCTGTAACCCTAGTCCATTAAATAGTTCAACATCATCTCCGATTTTGACACGCATGACTCGGATAGCATGTTGGGCTTCTGTAGGGGGCAGTGCAACTGAGCCCGCAGTTTCCTCAAGATCGGGTACGAAATATCGTTTGGTCATAGTGTGTGATTATGAGCTCTCTCTCGAGGTGGCCAACGGCAATCTTCTGTGTCATACGCTGTGACTTCAGATTCTGGATCTAACCTGGCGAGCATTGAATCCTACCTGATTTTGATGGATTGTTATCCGAACTCAAGCTGCCGCGCGAGATTTTGGCTCAGAACATGGGGTTCTTTTGTTAATCCGGATGTCAGCCGAGGTGGGCGTGCGCGTCGTTTTCCGTAGTAGGTCGCGATTCAAGTCATTTCACTTATTCGCCGATAAACGGTTCTGGTGAAGTTTCCGCTTCCATGATGAGCATGAGTTGAGGGATTTGCTCGCTCAGGGGTCCGATCTAAAAGTCAGTGGATGGACTGGTTTCACGCGGACTGACGGTTCAGATATCCATCTTTGGACGTTAAAGGGCGATAGGTCTTGTTGGATTATCGAACTCATTGGGGATTGCTTGATCGACCCTTCAATCTGACGGGGGGGCGGCACATGTTTCTGTCTTCAGCTCACCGTAGGTTGATAGCAGATCTCTCTAGCTTGATGGCTTCCTCACCAGTCCTTATATGGTTGGAGGCTTCCCGCAATTCAGGGCTCACAACACTGCTCAGCTATCTAGCACAGATGAACGGTTTGGGGCATCATGCCGTTCACGCGATTGCTTCGAGGGAGAGTCAGGAATTCACTCGTGAGACAATTGGCAGTCTTCTTGGCGCCGTGGAAATTTGCCAAGAGAGTGGTCAGAAGGATTTACTAAACCTTGCTGTTTCGGCGATTGAGTCGGATTTCCGGAAGGGTATTTCGACCATTTGGATGCTGGATCGTCCCGGTAGTTCTCTCTTGAATTTTACGATGGATCTCGCAGCGGAATGTGATGGTCTGTCTCTAATTCTTGCTGACACAGCAGAGTCACTTGATCTGCTTGATCATTCTGTTTCCCAACAAAAGATGGACCAGCATAATCTCTGTTTCGGTCGCCTGAGCAGACCAGAAACGCAACATTTTCTTAAATCTCAAATTCTTGAGGTTGGAGGCGCTGCAGGAATCTTCAGTGAATTTGCATCTCGCCTGATCCACGAAAAAACTTTGGGAAAGATTGGTCTCATACAGAAACTCGCAGATCAGTCGATGCAACTTGCTGCGGCTCTCAAACGACGTCATGTGACTGCTGATGTTGTTGCTTACGTAGTGGAGAAATCACACGTCAGGGCTGCTTGAGCTCAAGATTTAACTTTTTGATCATTCAATTTCGTGAGCGTTCCCCATCAGTCTCCTTGATGCTATTACGGGTTGTAATGACTTTTCCACCTCGGTAGATCTAAACCGAATGTTTTCTTGAGTGAATCGCCATCGTTTCTTTCTAGCACATCAGCATCGGGTAGGGTTCAAAGCACGAAATCTAACCTGAGCGATATGCCTTCGGCTTCCCTGTCTAATGCACTAAGTGAAGTTGCAATGAGGATTTGCTGCAACGGGTAAGTGCGATAGATAGCAGATTGTCAGGTGGAGACTTTCAGCAAATGGATCCGAGATCTTTTGGTGGATTCGTCTCGCTTCAAGCTAAACAAAAAGTGGTCCCCATTAAATATTTGGAATAAATCATGAGTGGTTCGGTTCGATATCAACCCGATTGGTCTGATGTAGAGAAGTATCGCCCAGTGATCTTGGCGGGAATTGGAATTCTCTTCGCTCTAATTCTGCTCTATACCGGTATCTATACGGTTCAGGCTGAATCGCAGGGTGTTGTTCTCCGGTTTGGGAAGTACATCAAAACGGTAGACCCCGGTCTCCGCTTTAAGATTCCCTTTGGAGTTGACCACGTATCGATCGTTCCGGTGCGAAGGCAACTCAAGCAGGAGTTTGGCTTTGCAACGATAGAGGGCTCCACCAATCCGACTCAGTATTCGAGCGATCAATCAGCAGAACGAAGTATGG
>JAYYHM010000109.1:0-2563 GCA_036148415.1 Planctomycetota bacterium | reverse complement strand
GACTGGCGTGATGGTGAGAACGCTGATCCGCTGGATTGAAGAGCAGACTTAAAATTGGATTGGTGAGGAACCGGTTCAATCAGTGACTCAAACCCGGCCAGAATTTTTTCCATCTTTGAGAGCTCGTTTCTTCCTCTTCCAAGGTCTCGGAAACAAGCTCTGGCACATGATCCACTTGATCAGCTAATCGTCGAAAGGCATGAGTGATACCAGCCTTGGGTGATTGAATCACAAGCGGAATACCGTTGTTACGACCGTCCACCATTGTGCGAAAATCATTGGGTATCTGGAAGTAGATCTCTCGATTCAGAGTCTCTTTCGCTTTTCGAAGACTAATTTGCCCTGCTTCGAAACCCGTACGATTCACAACCACTTCAACCTTGTCTTTAATCTTCTCAGCTTCATCAAAGTTCATGAGCATCCGAACGGTGTTGCGGAGTCCAGGAAGATCTAGTTGAGTCAGCAGAAGAATGCGATTGGCTGCTTCCATCGCAATCTTATCAAGTGGGTTATAGGTTTTTGAAACATCAATGATGAGATGCGTGAACGATTCCTTCATCAAATCGATCACTCGCGTCAGGCTTTCAGCGGAGATGAGTTCGGATTCATGAAGATCGGCTGGCCTCGGAATCAAAAAGAGATCCGATTCATGTTTCGTCATGGATTGACGAAGTAACTCCGTGTCCAGCCTAGCAACGTTCTGAACCAAATCGAAAAGTGTGTACTCGGGCATAAGATCGAGGAAAACATCCGCATCACCCAGTGCTAGATCGAGATCGAGCAGTGCAACGCTGTTCTCTTTGTTTTCTGCGAGGACACACCCGAGATTCACCGCCACGCTGGTTGATCCTACGCCGCCATTGGCTCCTGCAACCGCAATGACCTCACACTCACGACGATCTTCCTGAATCGTACCCTGTCGGCTGCGGCGCACTCGATTGATCGCTGCAATCAGATCGTCTGAATTGATCGGCACGGTCAGATATTCTTGAGCTCCCGCGCGGATCACGCGAAGGATGAGTTGTCCATCCGTATTGGAACTCGAAACCAAAATTGATGTTGCTGGGGATTCACGATTAATTTGCTGAATCACTAACAGCGACTTCTCGATGTCAGTATCCAGGTTGATAATCGCAATATCGGGTTCGGCTTGCTCGACTAAGCTCACAAACAATTCGTATCGCGAGCACTCTGATTCAAGCACTAGATCACTCATGCCCTCCAGGAGTTGCCTGAGGACTTCTCGCGATTGATCCTCTGGATCAACCATGGCGACTCGAAGTGTTTCAATCATCATCGGTCTGAGCGGAACACGACTCTTTAAGAAGTGGGTGATGAATAAAAATTAGCTTACGGATTCTTGACAGGTTGATTTGTGCTATTCACTTGGTGACTCAATGGAAACTCCATCTCCTACCATGACCGGCTTCGATGCTGGAATAATGAATTGGCCCAAAGATTGATCTGTGCTCGTATCCCGCTGATCAGAGATCTCAATCGACGAGGTGTTTTCAAGATCCGGTACCGGTTGACTTGCTCGAGGTCCCTGAATTTCCAAACAGTCGTCGCTGCGAATCATTTGATGACGAGGGTCGCTCACTTCGAGGTGCCCATTGATGTAAAAATCCTTGTCATTGGGTGACATGGAGTTCAATCCTGGTCCGCCTTTGGGGGTTTGATCTGGGTCCATGGCATCGACCAGTTCCGGAGTCACTGTGATTAGCAGTTCAATGTCATTTCGCTGCTCTCTAACGCGACGAAATAAGGCACCGAAAACGGGTATTTCACCGAAGAAAGGTGTCGCTCTTGAGACTGCTTCGGTGCGGCTCTGGAGTAAGCCCGCAATCGCGAAGGTTTGTCCTGCCTGCAATTCGACCGCAGTTTCCACATAGCGTGAGCTAAACGCTGGTACCTGAATTCCTGATGCGCTAATGGATCGAGACGAATCTGGCTCGGTAACCTCTGGCCGAACTTCAAGGCGGATGCGTCCTGGGCCGACTACGAAGGGCAGGAAATCAACTGCCGTTCCGTATTCTTCATAATTGATGGAAACCGAGTTGTTGCCCGCTGGCACAATGTAGGGAACCCTTCCCCCAACATTGAATCGGGCCGGTCTACCGTGAGTCGCAACCACTGTAGGTTCAGCGAGAAGTTTCACTAGATCTTGTTTTTTTAGAGCTGAGATCAAGGCTTCAAAATTTGTGCCATTGATCATCACTCGATTGGTTGCGCTCAGTGCAGCTTCCGCTGAGGGAACAATTCCACCCACACCTCCTGCCGCAGCCGTGATCAATTGGCTTGGAGCAGAGAAGAACAGATCGCCTGAAGAGACCGTCCCCCAGTCAATGCCCAGATCACGTAATTTAGTTCGTGATACTTCCATGATCCGAGTGTGAAGTAAAACTTGCTGAACCCCAATCACTTTAATGTTATTGACAATCGTAGGATAGTATTGCTCCGCAATCGCAATTGCACGATCGACGTCATCCACACTGGTTACCGTTCCTGAGAGAATAGCAGCCTCATTAATCGGAGTGACTTTTAGCGATGCAAGAGGTAACTG
>JAYYHM010000108.1:0-4351 GCA_036148415.1 Planctomycetota bacterium | reverse complement strand
TGAGCAGGGCACTCTGCTGAGTTGAGTAGAAAGCTCATTAGCGAAACCAAAGGAATGAGCGTCATAGGAAGAACTGGGTACATCACGATTTTTGGATTGGTGGGCAGAGCGTTGTGCAGAAATGCGGGCTGAGGATCTGTGCTCGGTATGCAGAGCTTTCCGAGCAAGCGATCTTAGAAGAGATACGATAACCGTAAATTGGCAGGCTCCTAGCTTCAGTCGGTCTTTCTTGGAAAATGGGCCATCTGGTGAGCGTTCCCGTCAGTTGAACTGGACTTTCCATGGCTAGCAGTTACTTTCCCTCGCTGGTTTTCACCGACTGCTTTGCTTGCATAAGGCATCTTTGGACCTTCATTTTCGATGTTAAGTTGTTGTGATTGTGCAATGTTTTCGGATTTTATTGATTTTTCTGATTTTCTTTTGATTTCGCGCTAAGCTTCGGACGATACCTCTCCTGAGTCGGAAACTCTGCCACCTTTTCATGGCGGATACCGAGTCAAATCCGGGGGGATTACACGTTTTCAGTAGTGTTTGATCACATTACCTTCCAGCTTTCCATCGGTGAAGCCAGTGCGTAAGTTCCTCCCATTCTGCCTCGCAGCAGTCATTGCATTTCTTAGCTCTGCTGAGACTTTCGGACAAATCACATCTCGTAGCCGCAATGCTCGCCTGAATGAGCAAAACGCTCGAGCGGGTTGGCAACCAGCTAGACCCGTCAACACGTTTGACGCGAATCCGTCGGTCGTTCCTGATAGTGATTCGAATCGACTGCGGAGTCTAAATACCACCGTCCCGATGCGGTCCGGGGTAAGACCTGTAGCGGGTCAGGTACCTACTCCACCTTCTGATTCTGCGATTTCAATCGTCGAACCCACGGAGACGCGAGTCATCCGAGAGGGCGAAGTGATCGCAGGCGAAGTCATGAAGGGTGAAGTGATTGAAGGTCAGATCGTTGAAGGGCCTTTCATAGAAGGTGAATATATCGACGGTCAGATCATTGATGGGGAAATCATTGATGGACAGATCCTTCACGGAGAGATCTTGGACGGTCACATCCTGGGAGGCCCAGTCATTCGTCGTGGCTTGAGAATAGCTCCAAGAATGAAGGGTACTTCTTGCGACTCCATCGGAGGCTGTGATTGCGGCGATTTACCTTGTGACGGGGGATGCGATGGAATTGCATGCGATTCCTGTGGGTCCAGTAGCTGTGGAGAACTGTGCAGTACAGAGGCATGGAGACCATGCATCACGCTTTGCCTACCGCAAGATGGTTGGGTTTCTTACGAATATCTTAACTGGTATCAGGATTCGCTCGAGTTACCACCACTGGTGACGACAAGCCTCGACTCCTCCGTGTCTCGATCACAAGCAGGGGTGCTTGGCAATCCGATGACAAGCATCCTTTACGGCAGTGAGGGTCTTTTGGGGCCTTCCATCGACGGAGGACGATTGCGATTCGGAGTATGGCTGGACCGTTGTCACACTTGGGGTATTGGTGCTGAATTTTTCGGAATGTCGACGCAAATAGATGAATTCTCCGCTTCAAGCGATGGTTTACCGATACTCGCACGTCCTTTCTACAACACGCTTACAGGATTGAACGACGCCGAGCTAGTCGCATACCCAGATGTGGTAAGCGGTTCGTTGGGGGTCATGGTGGAAAGTAGTTTTGAGGGTGCAGGATTCCAGATCCGCAAATTACGTCGCACCGAAGAGGGATGTCGTAAGTGGTGGTTCTGTGGATGCCCCGAACACTTCTGTTGTCGATCCGAGCTGCTTTACGGCTATCGCTTCTTGCAGCTTGCAGAGGGTGTGACAATTCAGGAAAACCTAGTAAGTCAAGATTCCACGAATCCTGGAACCTTTGATATCACAGATCGCTTCCGAACACGCAATCAGTTTAACGGTGTGGATTTAGGTTGGGCGGTGAAAACGACTCGGGGTCAATGGACGCTTGATGGTTCCATTCGGTTGGCGATCGGCAATACACGGCAAACGGCGACAATTTCCGGAACTTCCACTATCTCGGATCCGTCGAGTGTTCCGAATCAGCAGACTCACG
This sequence comes from Planctomycetota bacterium, assembly GCA_036148415.1. Classification (GTDB taxonomy): domain Bacteria; phylum Planctomycetota; class Planctomycetia; order Pirellulales; family Pirellulaceae; genus Rubripirellula. Next base: position 2,289 of record JAYYHM010000108.1, on the reverse strand, counting down.
ACGCGGGTTTCCTGGCCTTGGACTCAAATTCAGGGACCTACACGCAGAATGAATTTGCGGTCGTGCCAGAGTTTGGTATCAATCTCGGCTATCAGCTCACCGACCATTTGCGGTTCACCATCGGATACACAGGCCTTTATTGGTCCAATGTCATCCGACCTGGTCAACATATCGATTTGGATGTGAATCCGAATCAGCTTCCACCCGTTGGAACCTCTGTATCCGGTATAAACCGACCCGGGTTCGCTTTCGATACCACGGATTACTGGATTCAAGGAACCAACCTAGGGAGTGAATACCGTTGGTAGGGATTAGAGCAAACACCGAAGCTCAAGCGATAGCGAGTCTCGATCCAGTTGAATAACCCTACCAATTAAGTCATGTTTAACGGTCAGAGAAGTGAATCAGCGTAAGGTGGGAAAGAGGCTTAGCTTTCGCAATAAGGGCCTGTCAGGTTCAAGATTGGAGACGTAAAGCCTCTTGGCTTAAAGCGAATTCATTAGGATCCAAGTGACACGTTCTCGAGGTCACCTGACTGTCTCGCTTCCTGATGACCCTCCCGAGGTATTACCACCTGGGAGGATAGAAAGGCAAGTGTTTCATCATGTCCATCCTTCAATCTCCGGTCAGCGTGTCTGCCCCCTGATTTCGGTTGCTCTCATTTTCAACCCCCGACCTGGTCATGGAATGAGATAATGGTGTGGAACCGAATCTTGAGACGCAAAAAATCTTTCCTCCGACGGCTTCATCGCAAGCAAATCGATCGAGCTTTGCGATTTGAAGGAATGGAAAAGAGAGAGCTGCTCGCTGTGGATATCGGCGCGATCGCTGGCGTTACCTTTGTGGATCAAAACGGCACGGGAACTTCAGCCGGTAATCCACCTGTTCTTGTTGATGGCAATGGTGATCTTGTGGCTCCCGGTACTGCGGGGGCAACGGGAATACAGATCACAATCTATGAGGACACCAATACCAATGGTTCATTTGACGCCGGGATTGATCTTCAGCGAGACAGTCTAATCAGTAATCTTGACGGTACCTATCGCTTCGACAATCTACCGATCGGACAGTATTTCTTGGAGCAGCAGTCCGTTCCACAGTTGACCCCCCAGCCACCCGCTGCCGTGCAGGTGATCAATGCTGAGGGCTCACGAGAGTCCATGATTGATGACTACTCACTCACTTCACAAACCGTGATTGCTACCACTGTGTCCCCGGTGGTCTCTGACACTCAAGCGGCCCCTGAGGTGATCGGGACGGAGAGAAATGTTCGTGCGGAGATGACATCTGATTCAGGTGCGATCAATGTGCTTGTCGACTCCAATCCGGGGATATTGTCGATCGGAAGCACAAATGCGGAAGGCACGGCTCTGATTCAATACGACGGCGCTGATGGATCTATTAATCTGAACCCCACCGGACTCTCTGGCGCGTCATTAGCTGGTGGCAATGCTGGAGATTCGATCGATCCGAATACGGGTTTGGTCGTCTCTGCGTTTGCTGATCTGCCGGGTGATCAGTTGGTCATTACGGTTTATTCGGACGCTGCAAATTTTTCTACCGCGACGGTGGACATCGACCAGAGCCTCACACCGATTGAAAACTTGGTCCCTTTCTCTGAGTTCCAGATTGGTGGAGGCTTGGGGGCAGACTTTAATAATGTAGGTGCGATTGAGGCCACTGTGTCGCTTTCGGCAAACACAGATGTAGTGGTCTCGATTGTTGAGAGTCGCAGCCCAGAGCCTGTTGCTTTCGATTTCGCAAATTCGGAAGTCTTCGACCTTTCGGTCCAAAAATCCGCGGTGGGAACGGCGGTCGCCGGCGACATCTTGACCTATGAGATCACGGTGGGGCATGAGGGAAGCGGGCAAGCTGACAACGTTTTGGTCACCGATACTCTCGATGATTCACTGACCTTTGTGAGTTTCAACTCGGGCGGTTCGAATGTCACGTTTGGGCAGCCTAATGGTCAAGAGCTCGAATTTAGTGTTGGCTCCTTACAACCAGGAGAAACTGAAACTTTCAGCTTCAACGTATCGGTCGACAGCAGTGCAACGGGGCAACTCGATAATACCGCAGTCGTCACATCAAGTGGAACGGATACTAATCCCTCTAATAACTCATCGACTGAATCGGTCACCCTGCAGAGTATCGTTGACTTGGTTCTGACCAAGGAAGCAAATCTCCAGAATGTGATTTCGGGTCAAGGTCAGGTTGAATATACCTTTACGATCTCACATGCGCCCGTTACCGATATATCTGGCAGTTTCAGCGATGCACCCAATGTCG
>JAYYHM010000107.1:0-5056 GCA_036148415.1 Planctomycetota bacterium | reverse complement strand
TGCGATTCTCGAATCGAGAAATTCGATCCGAATGAGGTGTTTTCGCTCAGCCTGGCCAAGTCTGAATCGGTCAACATGGGCCAAGCCCAAGAGGATGTATCCAACGTTATTGAAACACTCTTCGGGACTCCAGAAAGTCCGACTTGGCCCAATGACCTCATTTCGGATGAGGGTTTAGTTCAGACAGAGCGACTTCGAAGAGCTGCCGGGGGTGTGAGTAGCGAGCAGGATGGAACGCACTTGGGACTCTTTCAGGAACATTGTGTTGTCTGCCACGGTGTTTCGGGTAACGGCCGCGGGCCTGCAAGCCAGTTCCAGAATCCTTACCCACGTGATTTTCGTCCGGGTATTTTTAAGTGGAAGTTAACCGACCGCGCCGAGAAGCCATCGAGGGAAGATCTTCGAAGGGTGTTGGAACATGGAATTGCTGGCACGGGGATGCCTTCTTTCTCACTCCTTGCTCAGGATGACGTTGAAGCACTTATTGATTACGTAATTTATCTCTCTGTTCGTGGTGAATTAGAAAGGAGATTACTTCGGATTGCCGTTGCGTCGCTGGGTTACGGGGAAGGCGAATTGAGTGAGGGAGAGCGGCTTCAATTTCCTGGGGATGAACAGTCTCAACAGGTGATTGTAAGCAATCTCGCGCGAATCGCGGGAGAATGGGGCTTGGCACAAGATCCGGAAGACGAGCAGAGATTAGTATCCTTCAATATCCTGGAGGACGTCTCCGCGATAGATCGAGGTAGAGAGTTATTTCACGGCAAAATTGCCAATTGTGTTGGATGTCACGGAGTAGAAGGCAGCGGCGGGGTTGCAACGCTTGATTACGACGACTGGACGAAAGAATACACTACGCGACTGGGGATTTCCCCGAACGATAAAGATGCTTTGCAAATGTTTCGAGAGGTCGGCGCACATCGGCCGAGACCGATTTATCCCCGGAAACTGAAAAACGGAGTTCTGCGTGGTGGAGACGATCCCGTTCGTCTGTTTCGACTAATCCGACAAGGTATCGCAGGAACACCAATGCCGGGCGTCACCATGGTGAATGAGGAAAACGGAAAGGGTTTAACAGAGGCACAGATTTGGGATCTGGTGAGCTATTTGCGTTCCCTGAGGACTAACTGATTTGACTTGGAGTGTTACCAACACAGATTCACGATGCTGTCAGAGAGACATTACCGTTCCGCGGGAGCCTGCCTAGGGTTGCTGCTCTGTTACTACACGAGCAGGTCTTTGGAGCGTGATGGAGTGGTCGAGTTAGCATGTTTTTGGTCTGTGGGATGCGTGGCAGGTGCGATAGTAGGGCAGCGTGTATTTCAGTGGATGCGCCCTTAGAAGAAAAGGTGTTTGAATGACGGCTCGCGATTCCTCCGAATCCTATATAACTTCACCGGCCAAATCTGTGCACCGACTGGCCGTACTAGCTGTTTGTATGGTTTGGCCGTTAATTTGGGTCGGAGGTCTCGTGACGACCTACGATGCTGGAATGTCTGTGCCAGATTGGCCAGGTACGTACGGCTACAACTTATTTCTTTACCCCCTCGATACGTGGTTGCTCGGGCCTTTTGATCTGTTCATTGAACACGGCCATCGATTACTAGGAGCGTTCGTCGGATTTGTCGCGATTTTGATTCTGTTCTTCGCTCATCGTCATGAACCTCGAAGATGGGTAAGGATTCTGTCCATCGCCCTGCTCGGGATGGTGATTACGCAAGGCCTGTTGGGTGGCATGCGTGTTGTGCTGAGCGATAGAACATTAGCTATGGTCCATGGTTGCGTTGGTCCCGCTTTCTTTTCTTTGTGTGTCGCTACAGCCGTAGTCACCAGCCGGCTTTGGTGGCGAACGAGGGGAGATTTGAAGGATCCGCGACATGGAAAATGGAACGTCGCTTTAGCCGCTTCGGTACTCACTTTGAGCTACACGCAGGTGATTCTCGGGGCAAGAGTACGACACATTCTACCGGATGCGTTGCCCAGTGAGTTCACGACAACCGTTGCTCAGCACATCTCTATTGCTGTGCTTTTATGGTTTCTCAGCGTTGTCGCTTTCCGACGCTTTAGGGGGTGCGGCGATTTGACACTAGCCCGTCCGGTGTTGGTCCTGCTAATATCGGTTTCTGTACAAATAGCTCTCGGCGTGGGGACTTGGGTCGCCAACTATGGTTGGCCCGGCATCCTAGGATCATCCATTATTCAGGCTATCCCAGGTGCTTCCCAGTATCTCATCCAGGCGAAAGGATTTTGGGATTCCATCGTGGTGACTGCCCATGTGGCGGTGGGGTCCCTGATTCTGGCTGTTTCTACCATGCTATTCTTGCGTCTTTTGCGTACTCGTTACCTCGCCTTCCATGCGGAATCCGCGGATTCTGATCTAGAGAGGCAGAGCGAGTCATCCGTTTCTGTGGGTCAAGCGTTTTCCTGAGTGATGACTACTGATACATTGATTATCGATGCAGAGATTAACTCTGATTCGCCTCAACCGACAGAATTGGCCGGTGGGATCGATTCTTTGGGGGAAGTTGCGTCGACAGCAGATCCTGAAGTTCTAGACAGGAAAGCTTCTTACGCGTCGTTGTTAGAGGACTCGAGTCCCTTAGTCTCGTTTCCGAGCGAGGGAATCGATCATTGCGATAACAAGAAGGTTTTCCAATTGAGTCAGCTTTGTAGAGATCTGATTGAGCTGACGAAGCCCCGAATAGTGATCATGATTCTGGTCACTACGATAGCGACCGCACTAATCGGAGCGGGCCAAGCTTTGGGGATGCCTGCCTTGATTTGGTTGTTGATGGGTACGGGCTTGATTGCCGCTAGCGCAGGCACAGCTAACCAAGTTTGGGAGCGTCAAATTGACAAGAGGATGACACGCACCGCAAGCCGCCCCCTCGCCGCAGCAAGGCTTCCTTGGCTCGTAGGATCAATTCTTGCTGGAGTGCTGGGGGTCGCTGGATCTGTAATCCTTTTTTCAAAGTTCAACGCTGTCCCTGCTCTGGTGGGTGCTGCAACCTGGCTGTTGTATGTTTTGGTTTATACGCCCATGAAGACGCGCACTGCATGGAATACCAGTGTCGGTGCGGTGGCAGGTGCACTGCCTATGTTGATGGGTTATACGGCTGTTGGCGGCGAGTTGACTGATGCGACTGGTTGGCTTCTGGTGGGAATTCTTGCTGCTTGGCAGTATCCTCATTTCATGGCGATCGCATGGATGTACCGTAAGCAATATGCTGAAGCTGGTTTTCAAATGTCAACAACTGTGGATCCAACGGGGAAGAGCGCAGGTATTCAAAGCGTAATGGGCTCGATTCTTTTGATTGGCTGTGCTTGTGCGCTCTGTTGGATGAGATCAACAACAACGGGAGCGGGAGCGGGAGCTGCCTCCATGGTCACGCTGGTAGTGACTTGGCCAATGCTCAGTGCTTCCATTAAATTCTTGAGATCACCGGATGATCAAATTGCCCGACTTCTGCTCCGAAAGTCATTAATTGTCTTGCCATTGGTTTTGGCCATCGTCACGGTTGCCTTGCTTGGTTAGCTGAGTTGGTATTCTTGGAAACGTTCGTATAAGTTTTCTTGCTCGACAATTAATCAGGGCAATAGCAAACGTCTATGAAAATACTCAATTGACGGTACTTCGCACCGATGATGAATTCCTGAATTAGGCAAATCGGGAACGCTTTGAAGGGGCGCTTAGACGCGTTGGCTCAGATACTTTCATAACCAGTCGGAAGTGATCCTAAATGAAATCATTTATTCATATCAGCACAATCCTAGCCACCGGTGTCATGCTTGGATTGACGATCAGGTCCATTCGATCAGGTTCCAATCCGAACCAGCCTTCTCCTGATGAGACTGTCTACACAAATGAGTCTGTCATCGATGGACTTTCAGAGGAAGAAATAGCAAGTATTGAAAACCCCGAAGTTTCACATCCTCCTGAGGGCGCGGATTGGCTAAGCCAGTTCGAGCTTATCGAGCGTAGTGGCGACCTGATCTCTAGTGAGGATTTACTAGGGACACCTTACGTTGTCAGTTTTTTCTTTAGCACTTGTCCCAGCATCTGTGTTCAGCAAAATCAAAAAATTAAAGAATTGCAGGAACAGTTTGCTGGTCAATCGGTTCGTTTTGTCGCAATCTCGGTTGATCCTGAGAAGGATACTCCTGAGCAGTTAACAGAGTATGCCGCCAGATTTGACGCAGATCCAAACCAATGGTTATTTTTGACGGGTGATCTCACTTATATACGACGAGTAGGGGCTGAGGTCTTCCGGCAACCCGTCAACAAGCAGTTTCACACCGAAAGGTTCGTCCTTGTTGACCCTTCTGGGGAAATCGAAGGCTTTTATAATTGGCCTGAGCCACTCCAGTTTGAGAAACTGAAGGAAAAGATTGGCGAGTATCTGGATCCGAAGAAAACCTAGGGGCATGAGTGTCTTTGGGTATTTTTGATTCCGGATCGTTCCTTTTTAAGCATATCGTGTTAGACCGAGTGTGCTTATCGGGAAACTGTTGTGAAACTCTAAAGCGGTTTGATGGTCCAGTCACTATCACCTGCGATTTCTAGCATTCACTTGGCTAACTAAATCCTCTAACCTCCGGGTTATTGAGGTGGCCAATGGAGTGACTTGATCGAATGTGGTACCGACTTTATTTTCTGAGCTATCTGATTCTTGCCCAGGTTCTGGTTCAAGGCACGTGTGCCGTGCACGCGCAGCAAAACGGTATCAGAACCAATACAGCTCCGGAAAGTGATGGGCAGCAAGAGGGTGTGAGTCGCCTTCCGGTAGCGAGTCGAGATGCTCGCGTGCCAGATACGTCTGAGGATGAGCCACAATCTGAGAGCAAGATTTCGGGTTTTGACATTATCAAGCAAGGACCTAATAGTTGGGTCAGTCCAGATGGTCTATCTGGAAGTGTGCAAACTCTGGTGATTCTAACCATTCTCAGTATGGCACCTGCTATTCTCTTGATGACCACCTGCTATGTCCGCATCATCATCGTCCTCGGTATCTTAAAACAAGCGATTGGTCTTCAGGCTCTTCCGCCCACTCAGGTC
>JAYYHM010000106.1:0-5440 GCA_036148415.1 Planctomycetota bacterium | reverse complement strand
GTGGATCTACTACCGGAACAGCTGCCAAAGCAAGAGAGTTGGAAGGAATTTTATCCAGCCTCAGAGAAGACCGGTGAACCTGCCAGAGCGAAAGTGGCACTGCTGGTCGGTTGTGCACAAAGCGTGCTGGATCCCGATATCAACACAGCAACAATCCAAGTACTGAACCATTGTGGGGTAGATGTGTTGGTCCCACCGCGACAAGGATGCTGCGGAGCACTGAGTTGGCACGTGGGGAATCTTAAGCAGGCACAGAAATTTGCACGTCAAAACCTCAAGGCATTTCCGAAAGACCTTGATGCGATTGTGACGAATGCTGCCGGCTGTGGATCCGGGATGGATGAATACCCTTTAATACTGAAAGGAACGTCCGAGGAAAACTTGGCAAAATCCTTTGCAGAAAAAGTCTGTGACGTCTCGGTGTTTCTCGAACAGCTTGGTGATCTACCTGAAGTTTCGGATCATGGAAAGGCCCAGGTGGTTGCTTATCACGACGCTTGCCATCTTGCTAATGCGCAGGGCGTAAAAAGTCAGCCTCGACAACTCTTGAACCGGATCCCTGGGCTGAGAATTGCCGAGGTGGCAGATTCGCATCTCTGTTGTGGGTCAGCGGGAACTTATAACGTGGATCAGCCAGAGGTTGCAGAGGCATTGGGGAAACAGAAGACCTCTTCATTGCTTGCGACGAACCCCGATTTGATTGCCACGGGGAATATCGGCTGTATGACCCAATTGAAGAATCACCTAGATTCCCGGCACTCCAACGTTCCTGTGCTGCATACCCTGCAAGTGCTGCGTAATGCTTATCGTTTGAAGTGATCGTCTGCTTGATCGATCTTCAGCTATTTTTCTTTGTGTTTGCTTGACATGGACCAGCTTGGTCACTCGACTAAGGCCCTCGTGATTTCTTCCATCTGAAGGGATTCAGGAGCATTAGGCCTAAAACTTACCGTTACATAGGGATGGCAAAAAATGTCATTGACTCATTCTGATCTGTTGAAATTGAAACGCTGGAATACACCCACGATCTACAACGGTTGGGAGCAGATTACGAAATCAGATATCGCAGCGGATGCATTTAACCTCGAAGAAACAAACGATTTTATGCCGCAGATGGGACCGATGGTGGGTTACGCGGTTACCGTTGTGATTGAACCTTCCAACGGATCGCACAAAGAGAATGCAAATGCGGGCTCGGATTACCGCAAGTACGTGGCGAGCGTACCCGGGCCGAAGATCGTCGTAGTTCAGGATCGTGACAAACCTCGGGTCATCGGTTCACTTTGGGGAGAAGTGAACAGTAACACGCATCGCGCGTTGGGTTGTGTCGGGACAATTACGGATGGTGCGATCCGCGATGTTGATGAGATGACCAACGCTGGATTCAAAGCTATCGCGCGTCGATTATGTGTCGGCCATGCTCATGTGGTTCCTGTGAATTGGAACTGTGACGTCGAAGTGTTCGGCAGAAAGATTCAACCTGGTCAACTCATCCATGCTGATAAGCACGGTTTTTTGGCGGTTCCAGACGAGGATAAGGAGGCATTACTGGATGCGTCGTTGTTTATGGATGAGAACGAATGCAATACGGTGATCGCTGCGGCTCGCAGTTGTGCTGGACTCGACTCTGATTCAGCACTCCAACGTCTTGATCAGGCTGCCAAAGCTTTTGGGGAAGCGACGCGAGAGAAATTTAATCGAGAGGGGGAATGGTAGTGATTCGTGCTTCCGTGACAGGGGCAGGCAACACCATCCCGTGGAAAGATTTCCTGGACGCTGTGTCAGGTTCATTCAGAAAAGACGAGTTACATGATGATGAATTGGCTTTCTAAAGAACGTTCTCAACGCGAAGAGTGTCAACAGCGTTTCCGGCTCGAGATCGATCGATTGCTCTTTCTAGTGGTCAGCTGTCTGGTCTTGCAGCTGTCGACCTCCGCTTTTGGACGGCAGCCAAATCTAGTTTTCATACTCGCGGATGATTTGGGTTATGAGACGGTTGAGTGCATGGGTGGAGAGTCTTACAAGACACCTAATCTCAATCGATTGGCTGCGGAAGGTCTTCGAATGAATCGTGCTTACGCAATGCCCTTGTGTACCAATAGTCGTATTCAACTGATGACGGGTAAATACAATTTTAGAAACTGGAAAGCATTCGGGATTCTTGACCCAAGCGAACCGAGTTTCGGCCGGCTTCTGCAGCAAGCGGGTTACCAAACCTGCATCGCCGGTAAATGGCAGCTCACCAGCTACGATCCACCTGATTACCCCGGCGCTTCACTTCGTCGAAATACAGGAACCCATCCCAGTCAGGCGGGCTTCGATGAATATTCGCTATGGCACGTCGGACACACCGAGTCCAAGGGATCTCGTTACGCAGATCCACTGATTGTTGAGAATGGTAAAGAGAGAAAGGATACCGAGGGCAAGTATGGACCCGACTTGTGGACGGATTTCATCAATGATTTTATGGTTCGGAATCAGGAGCAACCTTTTTTCGTCTACTACTCCATGGCTCTGCCTCATAACCCCATGGTTCCTACCCCAGATAGCCCGGAGTGGCAAGATCCTGCGAATCGTAATCGTGATGAGACACCCTACGCGGCGGATATGATCGAGTACACGGATAAGATGGTGGGCAAGGTTGTGGACCAAATCGATGCTTTAGGCCTTTCCCGAGATACATTAATCATTTTCTATAGCGATAATGGAACCAATTACCGAGTCACGTCTAACTATCGAGGCCAGATGGTTCGGGGTGGTAAAGGTAAGGGGTCGGAACTGGGTATCCGTGTTCCCGCAATGGTGAGATGGACAGGGAAGGTAAAGCCAGGCGGTGTAAGTGAAGCACTCTTCGATACGGTCGATGTGTTGCCGACTCTTCTTGATGCGGCAGGAGCATCCGAGCTTTGTCCCAAAGATGTTGACGGCTATAGTTTCGTGAGCCATTTCACCGAGAGTACTCAAGGGCCTCGGCAATCCGTTCTCATTCATCAGGATCCAAGGCCAGGCTGGGATAAAGATCGTTTTGATCTGATTCGTTTGGCATTGGATGAGCGTTTTAAGCTGTATGACGACGGTCGTCTTTTCGATTTACGCGAAGATCCTTTTGAACGCGTGGCCCAGATGATTGGATCGGATGACGCGTTAAGGTCTCAACATCGTCAGCAGTTGCAGTCTGTTCTCGATGCCACCTCCCACTATGAGCGTTTCAACCCTGATGTGGTACCACGTACCAATCCAAAGGATGTGAATCAGGGAGCACGGTTTCAAGATCAGGGAGGTTGTGTGGTTGTTGAAGCGGAGTTATTGCCTACTCCAAGAGATGAGACGTGGCTAGCGGAGTCCAAAATTCTTGGCAGCAGGGGGCTCGGTTATTTGAGGTCTCTTTGCGATCAATCTTCGGAGGTGGCCGAGGGGGTCACGCCGATCGAGATCATCTTGGACAATGCGGGGCTGTGGAAAGTTGCAGTGAGATGTCGCATCGATCACGCGTTGGGGAGAGATCGAGCTTTCTGGTTTAGATGGTCTGAGGGTCAGTGGATCAAGGTGACATTGCCCGATGAAGTGGATACGGGAAATTGGGTCTGGATTGATCCGTTCTCCGGGAGAGTTGCCGCTGCTGGTGAGGGCAAAGAGCTGTCGCTGCAGGAGCGGGGCAATGAGTTTGCGATTGCACCTGCATCTAGGAATTTCAAGGTGGATCGAGTTGTCATCTATCAAGAAGATGAATTCGCGAAGGCTTTGGATCCCAATACCTCACAATCTGCCTACCACCGCTGGGCAAGCCCGTGATCTGGAGTAGGTGTCCCCAGCGGATGAGAGTGCGGATGACAATAAAGAAGGTGTCAGGGCTCTTGGTTCGAGCCCTGACACCTTCTTTTCCCGCCTGTGGACGTCAGAGGATTTCTGCTTCGGACTCCTCATCCATGGTCACACCGAGTCCTGAGAGAACATCATTCAATTTTTGATCCAAGGCCTCCAGCTGCTCTAACACCTCGTCCTGTCTCTGCTCCAACTCCTTAAGAAGTTGTCCGGGTTCCTGTTCCGCAGTAACCGAGGTTGGAGGTGGGGACATGAAATGACCTGATCTGTGTTGGGTGAATTTCGCTGAGGGCTCCGAGGAACGGCTGCCCAACGGTAGAGGTCATCGGTTGGTTTTGGGTCTTGGTTTGACTTTCAGCCGGATTGGACGGATTCGGCAGCTCTGGCAATCTGTAGCGGTCTTGTGGGTTTGATCGGTCGTATGGATTGCAAGCAACTTCGGTGGTCTGGGCCAAATCACTTTGAGACGGCTGAGTGGTATGGCTTCCCTATGTGGGGAATTCCGGTGGAGGATTTTGGGTTCGGATGGGGTTGAGCTTTAGGGTCCGGGTGGGCAAAGCCAGAATTCAGGCGAACTGAAGCTGAAGGCTTGGCTTTGTGGAGCCAGAATAGGTGGACTGAGCGAACGAAGGCTTCTCTAAGAGGGACCTGACCGCGTCAGGCAGAGAGATCGACTGATCTTCGGCGGAGTCTCGGAGATTTGCGGGGAAGTCTGGTGGTGGATTGTGGCTTTTTGTTCACGAAAGCTGTTTTTTTGCCTGTTTGACGGTCGAAAGGAGGAATGACGCCATAGATTTGAGGGCTGAGGATCAGAAATGGCTTCAAAGATCAGGATCTCGCGAATTTAATCGCAAAATACGGAGTTTTAGGCCAAGGACCATTGCCAATAAGGGGGTCTCAGGGGTAGACTCCCGCACTTCACCACCGTCCATAAACGACGATTTTATGATTCGTCCCTAGAAAAGGGAGTTTTCAAAAGACAATGAGCTCGGAGAAACAATGGTTAAGTTAGTGGTTCGCGATCGCGAGACGATTCAGGAAGCTGTTCGACGATTCCGTAAATTGGTGGAACGCAGCGGTATCAAGAAAGAAATGCGTCGTCGCGAGTACTACGAAAAACCAAGTGAAACCAACCGCCGAGCTCGCTTGCGTGCTGAGCGTCGTGCAAGACGCACTCGAATGCTAAGTCGCTAGCATAAACAGTCATTTTGCGGTCGCATCCAAGATGTGACCATCGGTCTCGACCCTTTAGTTAGAGACTCACCGAAAGGGGCGATTAGTCCAGCAGACCAGATAGCTTGGTTTAAACCAATTGATTTTTATCTCACTTGGTCTAACCGCATCTGGGCGGTATCCAAAGCAAAGCATCTTGTCGGCTATTCCGTAAAGCTCGTCCCGAAAATGGGACTAATGACAGCACTTTTCACTAACTTGTGGAGAATGTCGTGTCGCGAGAGTTGGAAGCTCAAGCCAGAGCGTTGTTCGGGGAAGCCCCCATTTCTAAATACCGAGTTGATGATGTCACTCGGATCTACTGCAAGAAGGTTCTGCCACGCTATCACAGGAACCGGAGTCGAACTATCTCACTCGACAACCGCTACAACCGCTACAACCGCTA
>JAYYHM010000105.1:0-3515 GCA_036148415.1 Planctomycetota bacterium | reverse complement strand
CATTGTCGTCTGCTTCACCGTGGATCAACATGATCGAGCCGTGCAGATCACCAGCGTATTGAAGCGGAGAGGTCTTGCGATAGCCGGCTTCATTTTCTGAGGGTAGCCCCATGTACCTCTCCGTGTAGAAGGCATCATATTCTCGCCAATCAGACACTGAACCACCTGCGATTCCCGCTTTAAAGTCGGTTGTACGAGTCATCGCTGTCATGGTCATAAATCCACCGAATGACCAACCCCGAATCAATAAACGATCAGCATCCACCCAATCCTGTTCCTTCAGCCATCGAATGCCCGTTCGAAGATCCTGTAGTTCGATCTCGCCTACACGTCCTTTGATCGCCCATGCATCCTTCATCCCTCTGCCCGCGCTAGATCGATTGTCGATTAAGAATGTGGCGATTCCTCTTCGTGCTAGCAGTTCTCGATAGAGTGGGCGAACCCCCCTCCAACGATTCGTGGCAACGGGTGATCCTGGTCCACCATAGACTTCCACTACCACAGGCAGTTTTCCTGCCGGAGGGATTTTGGGCCGGATGATTGCTGCGGGTAGCTGGATACCATTATCCGCGGCGATGGAAAAGAATTCGGGAACATGAAGCTGCTCACGGAGAAAGAGTTTACCGGAATGCAGATCAAAAGTTCGACCTGAATCCATACTGCTCAGCGACAAGCGATGAGGTGAAGTTGCGCTGCTGTGATCCAACAGCGCCCACTTCCAATCCGGACTGATGGACGGTTGGGTCCAACCGGAATACTGACTAATTTTTTGCAAGTCAACCGGATCCCGATCGCTGGATTCTGCGTCCTTTCCTGCGCCCGTGGCTGTGGCATCAAGATTTGTGAGGTAGAGATGTTGTTCAACCGTCCCCGTTTTTATATCTGCCGTGAATGCCAATTTTTCTTCATTTGGATGGACCCAAAAGTCTTTAACATGAATACCATTTGGGGTGATCGCGACCGGGCGATCTGACTGCTTGCCTTGCTCGAGAGTGGTTTCTGGGATTCGATATACCTGGGCAAAACCTGTTGGGACCTCACTCAGCCACAGAATGCTTCCATCACGTAAAAACTTTGGTTTGTTGGGAGGTTCCACCCATGCTTCACTTTCTTCCCGTAGCACCATGGCATGAAAGGCTTTGTCTCTGCTACCTACTTGGGGATGGATGCGATGGATTTCACGCCAAGATTGAATGCGATCTGAGATGGAATAAATGAGAGAGTGATCATTCGGATTCCACCAAACTCCCGTCACTAATAATTCTTTATCTTCACTGGATTGAGTGAGGAGACTTGGCTTAGGAACTCGCCCAGTAGCGATCTTTCTCAGATCCCACAAAAGAAGTGAAGCTTGGGGTATCGGGTCTCCAGCTTTCGGATATCGACTCACCAACCCAAGACCGCGTTGATCACTCGATGAGCCCAGAGAATATTCTGGTACTTGATCGGTATCGATTTTGAGCATCGCAAGCCACTGTCCCAGAGGATCTAGCCAGTATCCCTTGAAGTTTCCCCTCCCGAAGATTTCTTCTTGGTAAGTCCAGTCCAGCCGGCCATTGAGTTTGGTATCGGATCCATCTCCAGTGAGCCGAAGATGTTTACCGGATCGCACGTCGATCACATACAGGTTGTGATCTCTCGTGTAAGCCACGGTTGATCCACTCGGATCGATATGAATGTCTTTCCATCGCGTTATGTTCTTCGAAATCCATTTTGCCGGCCGCTCCCGAGACACCAAAGCAAGCCCGCGATCTAATCTGACAAGAAGAGCGGATTCGAGACTCGCAAGTTGCGTTATCGATTGATGGATTGCCGAGGCTGCAGAGTCTCTATTGACTCCTTCCAGCTTTACCAATTTATCAACAAGAGTATCTGGATATGGCCAACCGCTTTCCTTACCGCTTTCTAGATCGAAGTTTTTCCAGCCATCCTCTCTCCGAATGACTAGCTTCGATGAGTCATCGGCCAACCAATGGGTGATCGGTTTTTCTGAATAGAATTTTTGCTTCTTCAGAGGGTGATACAGGGTTTGAAGATTGAGTTCGATTGCAGGTCGATCGTTATCCTGCGTAGTCCCCTGCCCGACAACTGAGCTTGGGTGGATAACTTGAATTAGTAGAAAGGTAAACAGGCAAGCAACCCGGATCAGGACGCTTGAGCGGAAAGAAATCAGTGTGTGGTCCATAGGGGGTCACGATAAAGAGAAGGAAAAGAATGGTCGATGGTTGTGGCTTATTTCCAACACTCAATGTTAGGAGGGCCACTCGGCTTCGCGTTTCTCAAGAAAGGCCCGAATACCTTCGCTGGCGACTTCGGTTGTACAGGCTGCAGCGCTTTGAGCCGCGCCAGCAGTAAGTTGTGTGAGCAAGTTTTCTCCAATGCCTTCGTTGAGAATGCGTTTAGTCGCTTGTTGAGCTTCTCGCGGAGCTTTTGCACATTGACTTGCAATTTCGTTAGCCCTAACCCATATCTGACTGGAACTGACAGGTTCATGTACCAAACGCAGATCGAACGCTTCAGCCGCACCGAGCCGTCTGCAGGTTAAGAGAAGATCGGCAGCAACTCGTGACCCGAAACGAAAGTCTAAGAGAGCAGCGGTCGAACCCGCAACCAACCCATATTGGATCGCCGGTGCTGCAAAGAAGGCGGTTTGTGAGCAGACGATGATGTCGGACGCCAGGCTTAAACCTAAGCCAGCACCAATAGCGCCTCCGTCTACCGCGGCTACGATGGGCTTCGGAAAACGTAACATCGTTTCATACACTTCGCTTAATCGTTCCCAGATCCTGAACCACTGTGGCATGGCTTCACTGGTTTCTAATTCACCGATCGCACGCAAAGTATTAAAATCAAGTCCTGAGCAGAAATGCGAACCGGATCCACTCAGGATGACTGCTTGAACTTTTTTCTCCTGATGCACATCGGAGAATGCTAAGGCAAGTTCTTCTAGCAATTGCGGGTGAAGAGCATTGCAAGTTTTCGGACGCTCCATCAGGATGGTGGCGACGGCATCATGGATCTTTACTTCAACGTACTGCACGAATGCTTCTCTTGGCGGGTCGAATATCGAACACGTGACTACCGAATTATAACGGTGTCAACGGCATCTCCTCATCCCCCTGCTAAATCCGTATACTCGTCGTCTATCCGTTGGATCAAAGAAGGGTTGGGTGTAAGCTTTCAGTGTGCAAGTAAGCTGCTCACGTCTATTGATTTGAATACAGCATCGGGATATCCTTTTTTCTTGCTTCACACGTTCCACCGCAAGCCATTCAGTGGCTGAAATTTTTCCTCTAAGCAGCGATCAAGGCATCTCTTTTTCCCTTCGATCGGCAAGTCAGTGCTGGTTCGTTCGTTGGTTGAGATCAGCTTCCTCAAGAAAGCGGTATCTAATCTGTGATCGACCTATGACAAAAAGGTATCGGTTACCTATTATTCAGTGGACAATGAATTGTTGAGATTAATCTGGCATGCTGAGCAGCAAAGTGATTGTTAGCAATCGTCACTGCCTTCGG
>JAYYHM010000104.1:0-4772 GCA_036148415.1 Planctomycetota bacterium | reverse complement strand
AGCATGACAAAGCGATCCGTGATCGTGATCGTCGGTTGCGATCTACATTGATCCAAAAAGCTATGAAGAGTGAGCCGGCAGGCAGGGAGATTTCTTCACCGATTCAAGAAGAAGATCGTTGGGTTCGAAAAGACATCTATTGTGCAACACATGGTGGTCTTCGACACGAGACGCTGAGCCAAGGAGCACAAAAATGAAAAAGTTAAATCATGTTAAAGCATCCTTCATTATGGTAAGTCGAATGAATAAAGATTACTTGGTTCGGCTTGTACTTATGATTCATATTGTCTGCCTCAGCAGCACACATGCCAGATCGCATGACCAGATTCCGGGACGTCCTCAAACCCGACCCATCGCAATCCTTGGTGCAACTGTTCATCGAATAGACGCACCGAAGATAGATAGTGGCGTGGTGCTCTTTGATAAGGGCAAGATTGTTGCGGTAGGTAATCAGGTCAAGATACCCGACAATGCAACGACTATTCAGGCAAAAGGTAAACATGTCTATCCCGGTCTGATCGACTCACTCTCAGATCTCGGCCTACGAGAAATCCGAGCAGTCGAGGAGACGGATGATCGAACTGAATATGGGAGAGAAAATCCCAATGCTCGTGCTTGGGTTGCCGTGAATCCTGATAGTGAGTTGATTCCCGTGGCACGCGCTGGAGGTGTGCTGGTGGCGATGACAGCACCGCTTGGCTACTGGATGCGTGGCCAGTCAGCAGTGATTCAACTTGATGGCTGGACCGGAGGTGAGATGCTACTGAGAGCGCCGGCGGGTCTATTTGTAAATTGGAGCGCGGTGCACCCAAGCAGCAGTGACGACGGTAGGCGCAGGCAAGAGAGAGAGAAAAAGTTGAGAGAATTCGATCAACTCCTCGATGAAGCTAGGCTCTATGCTCAGCGGATGAATCAGGTGCCAGATGAAACCTCAACGAATGTGAGATTGGAAAGTTTGATTCCCTTGTTGAATCGCGAGATGCCTCTGATAGTTGAAGCAGATTTTCAATCCGAAATTGAATCCGCGGTGACCTATGCTGTGTCACAAAAGCTAGATCTCATTATTTACGGAGGGTACGACGCCGAACGTTGTGCTGAGCTCCTCAAGTTGCACAAAGTCCCCGTGATTATCGGATCAACCTATCGCTTACCGCTCCGAAGAGATGATCCTTATGATCACGCTTACACTCTGCCGTCAAGATTACAGCAGGTCGGCGTTCACTATTCGATCGGAGGACCTGGCTTTGGGGGACCTGGCGGATCTGCCAGCGCCCGGAATCTTCCTTATCACGCTGCGATTGCTTCTGCTTTTGGGCTGAGTGAAGAGCAGGCTATCAGAGCAATAACGCTATCCGCTGCTGAGGTTTTAAAATTAGAAAATCGGATCGGCTCTATCACACCTGGCAAAGATGCAACGTTAATTATCTCCGATGGCAATATTCTCGAAACAGAATCAAATGTTTTTGATGCTTATATTCAGGGGCGTAAAGTTGATTTAGGTAGCCGCCACAAAATGCTCAATGAGAAGTACCTGAAAAAGTATTCAAAACGTTAAGGAAATTCATATGACTGGTACATCGTTCAACCGCCTTCAAAAGAGGTTCGAGAGATCAGTCTGGATCGTGAACGCGGGTGTTCAGGTCGACTTGGTGGCGCGTGTCGCAATGAAAGAAGCGATGTAGCGATCTAGAGGTTCACGGTCATCTTTCCAGAAGTCTTCGTAGAAGCCGGTGATTGCAAAACCGGCGAGGATCTGCCCTCCGATTTGATCCTGCAGTGAATGTCCAAAACAGAGAGGCTCACCTTCTTCGATCAATTTTTCCCGTTCTTCAGTGGACAGGCTATCGACATCAGAATAGGGAATTGAGTGTCGTACTTGTAGTTGGCCCTCATGAGCAAGGTGATGATCAAAAAGAAAAATGAGTGGATTGCAAAATCCACTGAGTAAACTTCCCCCTACCTTCAACACACGAAAAGCTTCTTTCCAAACCGGAAGAATTGAAGGAGCAAACGTGTTGGAGCAAGGATGGAAAATCAGGTCAAATGAGTTGTCGGCGAACCGTTGGAGATCGGCCATGTCACCCCGCACCAACTCGATTTCTAAGTCTTCGCGCTGAGCCACGAGACGATCTTGTTCCAATTGATTTTCTGAGTTATCGAAGACTGTGACACGAGCTCCTGCTGCTGCTAAAGTTGGCCCTTGCTGACCACCCCCACTTGCTAGGCACAGTATCCGGCTGTCCCGTATTTTTCCGAACCAAGATCTAGGGACCGGTTTGGATGGGGTGAGAACAATTTGCCATTGCCCATCTCGAGCCTTTTGTATGACGTCCGTAGAGACCGGCTGCGTCCAGCGATTTTTTTTCTCAACCAGCCTGTTCCAAGCTTTCCTGTTGTAGTCCAATAATCCAGCGGGCGTATTCAGGCTCATGAAGTGACCTTGATGGGTTTGCGAGGTGGTCAGCCGCTGGCGGGTTGTGAAGGGGTTTTGGATTGACCACGATTCCGCCGCAATTGCCCGCAAGCTGCATCAATTTCACTGCCCTTGCGCTGACGGAATTGGACGTTTACACCTCCTTGCTCCAAAATCTTGCGGAACTCCGCAATCGATTTTTTGCTTGGCGTTACATACGGTAAGCCATCTACAGGATTGTAGGGTATCACGTTCAACAAAACGTTTCTCTTTCTTAACAAACGAACCAGCTCACCTGCCTCATCCTCTGAATCATTGACTCCACCAAGGAGGACATATTCAAAAGTGAGTCGCCTGCCGCTGGAATCAAAGTAACGATCAGCGGCATTCAAGACTGCATCGATCCCAATCTTACGATTCACAGGTACCAACTGGCTTCGCAGGTTATCGTTCGGTGCATGGAGGCTGACCGCGAGATTGTACGGGACGCCCGTGTCTCCCAAACGATCGATTGCAGGCGGTAGGCCAACGGTACTAATGGTGATTCTTCTCGGACTTATACCGAGTCCCTTCGGGTTCTTTGCTACTTCAAGCGCACCCAAGACACGGTCAAGATTTGCAAGGGGCTCTCCCATGCCCATCATCACGATATGGCTCAGTCTTTCCTCGTCGGGAAGCCGATCTTGCAGAAGCAGCATCTGCTCAAGAATCTCACCCTTGGTTAGGTTCCGATCCACTCCATCGAGTCCACTGGCACAAAAGACGCATCCCATGGCACAACCAACCTGGCTGCTGACACAAATGCTACGACGTGAACCATCTCGGAGAAGCACGCACTCCACTTCTCCACCATCAGGCAATCGGACCAAGAGTTTGTCAGTCCCATCGGGTGATGTGACCGTCGCTTCGGACTGAGTCACATAGATGGTAAAATGATTTTCAAGTTCTTCCCTCAAGGCTTTTGGAAGGTCACTCATCTCGGAAAACCGCTGAACTCTCCTCTGAAAGATCCAGTGTAGAATTTGACCACTGCGAAATTTAGGGTGTTCCCTTTCAGTCAACCAAGCGGTTAACTCATCAGCTGACAGGTTCAGCAGATGTTCTTTCTCTTTATTTTTTGGGTTAATGGGCTGGACCGGCGGTGGGTCGATGGTGGGCAGATTCAAGAGAAAGGATTCAAATGGAGTAGATTGACCACCGGGATTTGGCCGGCAGGGGTGTCGCCAACGGTAAGGTTAGTTGAATACGATAGAGATGGAAACCTGATCCCTTACCCCGTTGAGTTTAGCAATGAATAAGACCGAAGTAGAGCCACAATCGTCATTGAATCGGTTCGTCACACTGACCGGGATTCCCGGCAGTAGTGGAAATGAGGCTGATGTGGCTGCCGAGATCGTGAATCAATTGACCTCGGCTGGTCTTGACTCGTCACAAATTACTTACGACGGTGCTGGGGAAAGAACGCGGAGAGAAGGAAATTGTGGCAATTTGATCGTAACCTTAGCGGGTAACGGAACCGGACCGAGAACCCTGCTTTCCGCACACATGGACACCGTGCCGATTTGTGTTGGCAGTCAACCTGTAATTGATGGCGACTGCGTTCGAAGTGAGATCGATACCGGTTTGGGTGCAGATGATCGTGCCGGTTGTGCTGCGATCCTCACGGCGATTGTGGAGAGGCTGAAGCGGGGTGATGAAAACTTTCCACCCGCGGTGGTCACTTTTCTCATTCAAGAGGAAATCGGGCTTGAGGGAGCTAGGCATCTCGATGTTGAAAAGGTTGGAAAGGTTGATCGTGCATTCAATTTTGATGGGGGCACTGTTCATAAACTGACCACGGGTGCTATCGGTGGTGAAAGAGTCAAGATACAGCTTCAAGGGGTGCCCTCACACGCGGGTGTGGCTCCTGAAAAAGGGGCAAGCACAATCGTAATGGCAGCACGAGCGATCGCAGAGCTTGACCAGGGAGGTTGGCTTGGACGAGTTGAGAAAGACGGACGATTCGGCACGTCCAACGTAGGAGTAATTCAAGCGGGAGACGCTACCAATGTGATCACCCCTGAGGCACATTTGGCTGCCGAGGCGCGAAGCCATGATCCCGAAATGCGAACGGATATCGTTTCGGCAATGAGAAACGCATTTGAAAAAGCGGCAACGGAAGTCACTAATGATGAGGGTGTAGGCGGTTCGGTTGAGTTTGAATCCCATGTTGACTACGAGTCATTCTGCCTTCCTGAAGACCACCCTTCGATTGAGAAAGCCGCTGAGGCGGTGCGAATGATCGGTCGCGAGCCATTTCAAGAAATTTCCAATGGAGGACTCGATGCAAACTGGCTATTCCTTCATGGCATTGCTGCAG
>JAYYHM010000103.1:0-6863 GCA_036148415.1 Planctomycetota bacterium | reverse complement strand
TGAATTAGACTTTGCACCCATCGTTTCCGCTCTGAAAGAAATACGGTATCAGGGGTGGACGGAAATATTCATGCATCCCGGAAAACGAGGGACACCGATTGAGGATTCAGTCCAAGGAGTCACCTATGAGATTAATCGCGCCCGCGATTACCTGGATCTCTGCCTCAAAGAATCAAGTGAATCCGTGCCCCAGAAAATCACCTCAAGTGGAGACAAAGCGAAGATGAACGAGGGAGACGAAAGTAGACAGGGTATTGTTAAAGGCGAATTCAATCAGCTGAATCCCCGAGAGGCATACGTGATCCTGAATCAAGGAACCGAACCCCCGGGTCCCGGTGGTTACACCATGACGAAGGACCCAGGAACCTACATCTGTCGTCAATGCAACGCCGCTCTCTATCGTTCGGATGATAAATTTGAAAGCCATTGCGGTTGGCCAAGCTTTGATGATGAAATTGAAGATGCAGTCACCCGCAGGCCTGACCCTGATGGCCTCAGAGTGGAAATCATCTGCAGTAATTGCAATGGTCATTTGGGGCACGTCTTTCAGGGAGAGGGATTCACACAAAAGAACACAAGACATTGTGTGAATTCAATTTCAATGCGTTTCATCAAAAAAGGGGATCCTATCCCACCAATGATCATCAAGGTCAAAAACTAAAACCTTGGAGTTCATCAGAAATCTCTTCGGATCACCGCGATACACCACGATTCTATTGCGTGGTGAGCATTGCTAATTAAGTTAGAGAGAGGGCAGAACGGTCCCACAAAAACACTTGAATATTATTGGGTGTGATAACTGGGATCCGATTGTACCGAAACTGTTCACCTAATCTATTGATTTAAAACTTGAGCCTTTGTCGTGACTCGAATTTTACTGACCGCGTTTGACACCTATGATCGCTGGACAGAAAATTCTAGTTGGCTTGCCCTATCCGATCTTACCCGCTGGTACGACGGGGAATTGGAATTGGTTACCCGTCGTTACCCGGTTGATTTACCTCGCATGAATGACATGCTGCGGAAGGATCTGCAGGGTGACTTCCCCTTCGTTATCCATCTGGGTCAATGCCCTGGTTCCACAACCATTCAACTTGAGGATGTGGGCCTAAATATGAATGGTGATGGATCCAAACTCATCAAAGAAGCTCCGGAAGCATATCGGACGGCCTTACCTATTGATCATTGCAGTGAACAGCTCATCAAAGCAGGAATCCCAGCGAAGGTCTCCTATCATGCAGGAACCTATCTATGCAATGCAATTTATTTCCTCACGCAGTACTACACCCATACTTTTGGGATGCAGACAAAGAGCTTATTCATACATCTTCCCTTAACTCCTGCCCAAGCTGCCAAAGCTTCGGATCACCCCGCAAGCTTGAGCACACCCATGGCTAGCGCAGCCGTCGCCATCGTCATGCAACACCTAGCATCTAATCAACAGACCATCTGAGACCATCAGGCTGTTCTTCCATCACAATTAAAAGCCAGCTTGGGGCTTACGTCTCATCAAAGTTCCAATTAAAAAACGCCGGCGAAAAATATCCGCCGACGTTGCGATAAAGATGATGAAAGAGCCGAACTCGTCAGTTTCGAGTCGGGTTATAACCCGTCTGTGACTCTTCTTCTTCCTCTTGAATGATGATCCTTGGCGTCACCATCAACATCAAGCTGCTTGAATCACGACCAGCAGAGACATTTCGGAACAGTCGACTCACATAAGGAATCTTACTGAGAACCGGGATACCTCGCTCCACACGACCTTCAGCTTGACGCTTGATACCGCCGAGCAGGATCGTACCGCCATCGGGCACACTCACCGTAGTACTGACGGATGTGAAAGCGAAAGTTGGCAATTGAACGGTAGTACCTTCAACGATGTCCTGAGTACTGTCCTCATCAACTGCATCGTCTTCATTGACGATCCCATCTCCATTGGTATCCTCTTCGTCACGACTGCTTGTGCGAGTCGAACGGCGACCTTCATAAGTGAAGGTATCGACTGCTCCAATCTGACTGAAGAATGGAACCAAAGTCAGGCGAACAAATCTTTTGTCATCGCTCACAATCCCTTGGACATTCAACTGCGTCCCCTCGTTCAGCACTACAATGACGGGCTGCTGGGCAACTGCAAAGTCGCCAACCACAGGGGTCACACTGATAACAAATGGTCGTTGCGTCTGATCATTGATTGTCGCAAACTGGCCATCGAACAGGGTCACCTTCGGTGCCTGCATCACATTACTTCGGTTGTCAGACTGAGCAGCCTGCAAGAAGAAGAAGGCTTCGATGTCACTAAGAATCGCAAAACCGATGGTTGATGGAGTACCGAGACCTGCCGATCCGAAGGGAGGAGCCAATCCAAAACTTCCATTATCCAGTCGGATATCCAAATCTCCGGTTGGCAGTCCAGATATTCCGTCCCAACCAATCGCAACACTTGGACCCTCATCGTCGCTTGGAAGACCTGACACGTTGTCGTCAAATGAAGCCTGGAAATCGACTCCAATCTGCTCAGCAAAGTTATCAGCCAAGGTGATGAATCGCACTTCAATCGTAATCTGTAGGTTCTGCAATCTCCTGAGCGACTCTAGCAGATCGGTAATCTGATCATGCACATCACTTGTAGTACTGATGACTAAGCTCAGATTCTGCGGGTAGGGCGCCATGGTACTGGGTCCGCCGAGTGCTTCCCACGTATCTGGCACAACAGTAGTCTGAATCAGATCGATCAAAGACTGAAAGTCGGCGAAACTTCCACCACCGCCGGCTCCGCCCGACGTGGGCGGATTATTCAAACCAAATCCACCCTGTGCACCCATCGAATGGTACTGACCAAGCACATTTGGATTCATGCTTGAAGGTGAATTCCCGTTGGCTAAACCTGTTCCCAGATCGGTCATCGAGACAGGAACGACTTGCACGTCAGCACTGGGCCGAGTCATTTGGTAAGCAGCACGCAGAGCTCCTGCCAAACCGTCTTCGTAACCACTCGTGAAATTTGGAATGGGTGTGACTAAATCGGTGACTCGGTAGGTTTTGGGATAAACCTTGGTTCGTTTCGCATCCATACTCGTGATGGAGAGCACATCGTTTTCAATCACATAAGTGAGCTCCATCTTATTTAGCATCAGATTCAATGCACTTTTCAGCTTAATGCTATTCGGCAACTGAAGAGTCACTGGGGTTTCCGCTGTTACTCGAATCGCACTCAAGGCACGCTCATCAATCACCATCGGGACTCCGGTCACGGTGGAGAGTTCGTTGAGAACTTCCGACAATGCTCGATTTTCATACTGGACGCTGACTTCCGTGCTCAGCTTCTGCTGAATCACTTGTTCTGCAGCACTTAATCGAGAATCTGCATCACCAGCAGGGCGTAAACGCCTGCGGGAAAGTGCTTCCCAATCCTGTGCATCAGGAAGTGTCATCGGTAGATTGGGATCAATCGCAATCATACTGCGATCGACATCAATCAGAGTGTCGAGGAATGCCAGCTCTTTTGCTTCCCGAACCTCCTGATCCATCAGCAGGCGGGTGCCCATTCGGCTCGTCTGGAACATGCTGACCGCAATCGGGTCATTTGGCTTTAGTTCCTGAACCTGCTTAGCGATCACTTCTGCTTCTTGGAAACGACGATCTTTTACCAATTGGTTGAAACTGTTCACCAAGGCAGAGACTTCTTCATCGATGCTTGACTCTCGCGCCTGTTCAGTCGCCATCTCGAGGCGAACCGCTTCATTCTGCAAGTCAAGGTCAATCTTGGCGCGGTTGGCGTCAATGTATTTCTTCTGATCAGCAATTGCTCGGTCAACCATCACAGCGATGGAACGTTTCGATTGCTCATCAACATCTGCACCGTCGACTCGACGACGGAGGGTCTCAAGATCATCCAGAGCGTCAAGCGGCGCTGTTACCTTCTGTTGCTCAGTGTTAGCCAATTCAGCAGTCACTTCGCGGAACAATCTTCGTGCCCGATCCTGAGCCTCTAGCTCAGCTCGCTGAATGGGTGTCATCAAGGACGGGTCAGTTGCAGTATTCTCAGGGATCCGCTTCGGCTGAAGGAGAGTGAGCTTATCCTTAAGTTGAGTCCGCGTTGCAGGGTCGAGCTGATCCTGATTCGCCCAAGCTTCCTTGAAGAGAGCTCGAGCTGCATCGGTGTCACCAGCAGCCAAGGCTTTCAAGCCCTGCTGATATGCCTGAGCAGCAAAACCTTGCCCATCACTTGGCATATCGGTGACCGCTTGCACTTGAGCGACTGCGGGTTGGTTCAATTGTGTATCCGGCTTGAAGAGCATCTGAGCCACGGCACCCTGATCTTGAGCTGTGGCTGCTTGAGTGCCTCCGACGTTTTGTACCTCTGCCGTGCCGCCCGAAGTCTCGAGGGCGATGCCATTTCGTCTAGCAGCTGACTCAGCATCGAGCAGAAGCTGCCACACTCGAGGCTCGCCTGCGACATAGGCCGATTCGGGGACCTTCAAGGCTTCCGCTTGCCTGGCAGCTGTCAGTGCAGTCTTCACCTCACCCCGATCCAGCGCCGCGCGACCAATCGCTGTCAGCCGCAAAGCTTCCTTCTTCTTTGCCTCCGCAGTCATCACTGGCATTGGCAAGGCAAGAAGAGCAGGATCGATCCCAATCTGCTCAAGCTGCCTCCGCAGCTTCTGTAGCTCGGCTACCTGAACCGGTGAATATCCGGGTTGCTGACTGGCAGCTCGAAATCCTTGAACGGCCGTGTGGTAGTCCTTGTCGGTAATCGCCCCACGAATACGGGCGATCAGTTGATCTGCCTGGGTCGCTGGGCTTACACTTTGGCCTTTCGCCACCGGTGTGGTAACAGGTCCCGTGAGTGTGGTGGTTTGGCCTGAGACGCCTGTGGCTGCTAGCATCCATGCTAGGCTGAGACAGACGGCACGATAACCTTGTGCAGGTAAGAGGCAATTCAACGCGACTCTCCTTCTTCGCGGTGAGACTACTTAAACGACGAAATAACGAGTAACCTTGTCTGTTGCCCTCGGTAAAGGACGCTATTGTCAAGCTGTGCTTCTCGGTAATTTCGCCTGGCTGATTGTCAGCACGTGTCCATTTTTCCGTTTCCTATGCATTAAAGCGTGATCTACTCTCTGCTCTCTTTGCGGCAAATACCCCAAATGAAGCGTGCACAGGACTTCTATTCGTTCGGGAATAGTCTGTTTTTCAGAGACGTGTCAACCTTGATTACCCTGTGATTTAAAAATTCTTTTCGAGATTTTTTTTTGCAAGCATTCCAAACAACAAAATAGCAGTGAACCCTAGGAGCCTTGGTTGGATCAGGAATCGGAATAGATAGTCCCAAACTCAACAATTAATGAAAAAAGCCAACCCAGTCGGGTTGGCTTTCTACGTCGATCGTATTTTCAGTAGGAGTCCTCAGACTGAAGCTTTTGCTTGTTCCATCGATTTCTTCTCGGCTGCATTTCGGTAATCAACAACATCCCAAACAAGACCCATCGCCCGCAGCAGCCGAATTGCTTGCCAAGTGATATCAAACTCCCACCAGCGATGGCCATGTTTCGCCATTCGAGGATACGCGTGGTGGTTGTTGTGCCATCCCTCGCCGTAAGCGACGATAGCTACGAACCAGTTATTCCTACTGTCATCTGTTGTTTCGTAGTTTCTATATCCCCACATGTGCGACATGCTGTTCACAAGCCAAGTGGCGTGAAGAACGGTGACCAGTCGTAGGAACATGGCCCAGACTACTAGGGAAATCCCTAAATCCATTCCCTGCCACAAATAACCGATACCGAAGAGAAGACCTGTAACAGCGATGTGTGCCGGTAGGAACAGGATATCCAATACTCGCATTCCCTTTTCTTTGTAGAGATCAGGGGCCCAGCGTTGCAAATACGCTTTCCTATCGCCGTTATGGGTGTGATAGGCTAGCCAAGTGAAATGGCTCCACCAAGCTCCGTCGTTGGGAGTGTGCGGGTCACCTTCCTGATCACTGCAAGCGTGATGTTTTCGATGATCAGCAACCCAATCCAGCGGAGTTCCTTCGCCAGCCAACAGACCAATCGTGGTGAAGAAATAGCGGACCCAGCTGTAAGTTTTCATCCCAGTATGAGTCAGTAGCCGATGGTAACCCAGGCAGATGCCCAAACTACCGGTCATCCAATGGAGCACCAATGTCACCGCAAGTGCCTCCCATGTGAACGTCCATGGGGCGGTGAAAGCGACGAGATGGGCTATGGCTAACCACCCAACTGCCCAATAACTAACGTTGGCGAATCGACGTCGATCGCCTGTGGTTGGGGCAACGTCCTTTTTTCGCTTCTTGGCAACCGGCTCGGTATCCGTTGACTTATCGCCAACGGTTTCCGTTGGGATCGGTGCGGGAGATGCAATGGACATGGCTTTTCCTGAAAGGGTTCTAAAAGATGGCGTTCGCCAAGTGACTCGCGTCGTGAACTAGTCTACCTGATTCGACCGATGTCGCCGTCTGCAAATCACTGCCCGTGTGTAACAGCCTTGTAACATTCCTGTCTCAGATCACCAAACCTGCGGTAAAAACGCACACATTAGGCCAAATGAGACATGAAAGCTCATCCGAGCTGATGTGCTTTTGCCATCGCCTCTTCGGCTTTTGCAATGTATTGCTGGTCCTGCGTACCCGCCCAAGCTCTTTGGTAGGTCACACTCAGAGCAGTGAAATTGAATGCTTCTGCTGGCTCCAGCTCACAGGCTCTCTCACCATGGGCGATTGCCGAATCGTGCTGGCCGATCTTGGTATAAACCCTCGACAATGCCAAGTGAGCTAGCACAAAGTTGTCGTCCTGCTCCTGGATCTTTTTAAGACCTTCAATCGCATCATCAAACTTCTCTTC
>JAYYHM010000102.1:0-5096 GCA_036148415.1 Planctomycetota bacterium | reverse complement strand
AGCGGATCAGGTCGATACGGTCCGAAATCGTTTTGAAATGTTTTGGAGAATCCGTTGTTGATATTTCCGTTCTGAAAGCGGCGACAAAACTGGTTGTCTTATGTCAGGAGTTGATTACTTTTGACGATGACTATTTGATTGACGGCGGTGTAACCGACACTCGCTTGGTTGAAACAATTCAAAGACTCCAAGAAATTTGCTTTGGTAAGGCTCGTCAGAACTTTCCGCTCCACGCAGTGATTCAATTTGGTGACCAGATAGATGTACCTGCTGGTAAATCGCCGCGCGGTCAACGCGATCCCTTGGTTGAGGGAATACGCGATCAGTTGGAGGATATGTTGGTGCAGTTATCCCAAGAGGCTTTGCCGTGCTGAGTCGTAAGTCCAAATCATCCTGGCCTTGGAATTAGCTGATTCACTTCCAGCACAGCTGGAGGTTTCCAGTGAGATGAACTTTGTATCTCATTGATTCAGTGGGAAACCATTGCTGAAACTGTTCAGGATCATAATCTCGGAGACAGGAATGAATAAACGACCCACTTCAGCTGAAAAAGAGATTGTGCTGCGGCAACTATTTCTCCTTGCAATCTTCTCCGCTTTAGCCACCACTCTTTTGGCTAGTATGTATCCATCTGGCCGACCGGTTGATGAGGTTATCTCTTTGTCATTCGCTGCTAGCTACGGATGGCTATTACCACAATCTCTCGGGCTAGCCCTGATTTTATTTGTTACCGCCCTTTTTTTGACTTTTGTGAACATTAAATGGGGATCTGTTTCAGGCGCATTTGTAATACTTTGCCTTCCATGCCTGTTTCTAGCCGATCTATTGACCTTCGCTTGGATCGGTGAACGTTTTCTTTCATCCACGATGGCTCACATATTCAAGTCATTACTGCCAGCACTTTCATTGCATGTCACGCCGATCGCGGCTTTCCAAGCATGTTTAACGTTGACTGCCATGATGGTTATAGCGTGGTTGTTTATGCGAGCTTCTCGCCACGTCGCTCGACTTTGGGAATCGCGAAAAGAATCGATTGGCGTTCTTTCGGCATTCAGTCTTTCTGCGTTCCTAATGGTTTTGCTCTCCATCCAACCTCTGATGCATTGGGACACATTGCGCGACGAAATGTATCGCGCATCAAATAGACATCCTTTGTGTGCCTTTCATTTCGTTGGGTTCAGAGGAGTAGGGGTTGCAGTCTCTGGCGAGTCTGTCCCACTTGAATCAAGCTTGAGAGCTTTGGATACGTACGAAGCCGTTCGCGAGCGTGAAATAGCGATGCTAGATATCTCCCTCGATACGACAGTCGAGAAGGCACCACTCGTAAATACTTCAGATATAAACGTCATCTTGGTAGTAGTGGAGTGTTTGCGGCCTGAGGTGATTTCACCAGAGTTGATGCCAAACCTACATGCATTTTCACAAAAAGGTATCTCGTTGCGACAGCATTTCTCTGGAGGGAATTCAACCTGTTTGGGAATGTTCAGTCTCATCAATGGCCTTGAATCAATTTGGTTTCATCGTCAGATAGCTGATAAGCCTATTCTCAATCGCATACTCAGCCAGGCAGGTTATCAGTTGGCATTTTACGGAGGTCAGACTGATTGGCGGATTTATGAGATGGATGGATTTGTTCACGAGCAACACTACGATGACTTTATGATCGAAGACCCTGACTTACCGCAGACGGATCTAAATGCTGTGATGAGAACATTGGACTTTCTTGAAAGGCCAACCGAACATTTATATGACAGCTTAGTAGGTGACCCCAAATCCTCGGTCGCTGCATCAAAAAATATTGGAAAACACCGAGCAGCTATTTGTTATCTTTATGGAACTCATAGTAGCTTTCGTTACAGCGATGAGAAGTACCGTATTTTTACTCCAGAGGCTGATGAGGGTTTACTTATTTCCAACGCTCCTGAATTGAAGGAGCAGTTTTATAATCGTTACAAGAATAGTTTGAGGAGCATGGACGACACTCTCAAGCCACTACTGAGAGATGATTGTGTAGTCATTGTGATGGGTGATCATGGGGAGCCCTTTCTTGACGATGGCACAGCATCGCATGGGACACGTTTATCTCGTTATCAGAATATGAGCCCTGCCGTCGTTTATTATCCAGGGATACAACCACGAGTAATTGATGCACCGACGTTCCACGCAGATCTCTTGCCAACACTTTTTTCAATACTCGGTCTCTCATTAAGCCATTCAGATGTCCTTGATGGAATTGATTTGACGAGTCTGAATAACAAGATTCTGGAAAATCGTGTCTTTGCCTCCGGTAACTTTATGGATCCTAGTGTGCTTCTCGTGGGTCCTTGGACAACTTCAAAAGGTCAGCCGTTTGGATACAGGGTTGTACATGACATCTTCCGTTGGCAAACGGCATACCTTAATCCAATTGATGAGCTCGGCTACGAAATTGAGGACGAGACGGGTGAAGGGCGGCAATTCTTTAGTCAATGGTTTCAGACAAGGTTTGGCCGGCGTTTCAAAAGGGAATTTGATGAGGCAGAGGTATTGCAACAATCTATCGAATCGAGTGATGCCGAAGCGCGTATGGCTGCTCTGGAAGTGGTTTCCTCAATTCAAAATCCTAATGCTGAGATCATCAGAAATATAGAGAAGCTGACCAAGGATAAAAATCAAGATATTAGGTTCCGAGCTAAAGAGGTCATGATCGACATTTCGCGCAGTCGATCGTGGTCTGCCTTGTTTGATTGAATCAAATGGACGCTTTATCGAGTGAATAGCTGGAAGCTGATTCACTCATTATTCACTTTCTAGGGTTCAATTTGAGCAAGCCGATCATCAGAGCAGCCATCATGGTTTGAAAACCTATTGCGGTTGATGTGAAACCAGGAATTACCCATCGCATTGTTTGCGGGTAATCAAGACTGCCCAGACCTGCAGCCCACCATTGCCCAGCTACAGTCGCAATCAGACCGATTCCTATTAGTGCAAAACCTAACCCGAATCCCAGAACCTTTTCTACTGAAAGATTCTCCAGGTTGGGGTTGGGTGGCATCATCAATTCTCGTGCAGCAAATAGCTTTGCGAAGACTGAAAGGAGTATAGCTTGCCATCCAATTAAGCCGAAAAGGCTTGCGACTAGCAGTGTATGAATATCTAACGCTACTCCGAAAATGCGAGTTTGCGGCAGCGCCAATGCGTATCCTAGAATTGCTAAAATAAGCAACAATAATCCCGGTCGAAAAAAAGACCACCGCGGACTAAAAATTAAGAAGAGTCTCAGGGTACGCCAGCCATCACGAAATGTACGGAGGTGTGGGCCATGTTGCTTACGCCCATCTGGATGAAGAGTGATCGGAACCTGACTCATTGAGGCACTGTAAAGGCCACTTTTGATGATCATTTCTGTCGCGAATTCCATACCTGGCGATCGCAAATCTAACTTTTGATAGAGTTCTCTTGAAAAGCCTCTCATGCCACAGTAGACATCGTGGATTGGAATCCTAAACATCTTCCGAACCAGCCAAGAAAGAAATGGATTACCGAGCCAACGATGGAGGAATGGCATCGCGTTTGGTAAAACCTGTCCACCTCCTCTTGGCAAGCGGCAACCCTGAACCAAATCAAAACCTTTTCTCAATTCAGACGCAAATTTGGGTATTTCGAGGAAATCATAACTATCATCACAGTCTCCCATGAGAATGAATTCGCCATGAGCCGCCTCAATGCCACCCATGAGTGCCGCGCCATAACCTCGATCCGGAACATCAATAACTCGCGCCCCAAGTGATGTCGCAATCTTGCGAGATTCATCTTGGCTGCCGTTATCGGCAACGATGACCTCCCCGTCTATATTTGCTTCCTTCATGGCTTTATTTGCTTTTTCAACGCAAATACCAATCGTATCTTCTTCATCCAAGCAGGGCATGACAACAGAAAGTTCTGGTCGGTCGATCATTTTCTTTTTACGTATCTGGATGACCAAGGTTAATCATTACAGGTCTGGAAACGGGTAATATAAACTGCCCGGTGCTCTTTTGCTTCTTTGATACCGGAAGTGGAACCAAGTCATTCGTCTGTGAGCGAAACTGTAAGTTCTCTTTTTGAAAATATTACCGACAATGTTGAGCCGAATGTACACCCTACGATTGGTTCTACCACAAGACGATAGCGATAGTCTGGGATCTCGAAGATTCCTGTAATGATTGCGAAATAGCTGAGTATCAGTCCTATCCACACCGCAGTCGGTCGAGTGGATTTATTCCAAAAGAGTATCGCAAGTGCTGACCCCAGCAACAGCGTCAGCAAGGTATTTCCAATGACTGACTGGCTAAAACGAAACCCTAATAATTGCTCGCTCGATCGAGAGGGATTCTGCCATACATATTGTGGAGCAAACTCCAATTGCTCGCCGCCTTGAATTAATAGATCCGTGTGTGCACATCTCCAATAATTAAAACAACGGCGAAGTGTTCTCTTCAGAAATGGTAATTGATTTACCTGTATAGCATCCCAACATACCTGCTTCATCAATCGGTCGACTTGGGCGTCATTCAGGCCGGAATCATTCAGTTTATTCGAAATGAACCAAGTGGATTTACTATTCACCTCCTTTAGCGGAAGTTTGATTCGTGAAACCAATTCGTTGCTCGCAGTGGTAACGGGAATCGGTAGTTCTGCACCTGATCCACCTTGAAAGCTCACGATCCAGAGGTTTCGGCCGATAAACTCTGTCAATGACGCCTTTCCAAAGAGAACATGATTTCTTGCGCACCAAGGAGTCAGGAGGATAGTTAGTGCAAGTGTTGCTACCGCAAAGTGCGACCAATCGTAGGATTTAACTTGATGAGCCTGTTTCGATCGTAATCTGATCAACCAGTTAGAAAGCAGAAGCATTACATGGGCAACCCAAAGCATCAGTACGATCGGTTTGGTCAGCACCAGGACCCCGAAACTCAACGCAGTCCAAGAGGCGGTCAGCATGCTTGGCTGCTGGCAGTACTTCAAAAAAATGGATAAGTGTAAGAGAAGTAAAAAGACAAACAGTGTCTCAGATAAGGTCGCTGTAGTGTATTGAACTGCCGAGATGGCGGGGAGCATTGCCAGAGCAGTAAATA
>JAYYHM010000101.1:0-2616 GCA_036148415.1 Planctomycetota bacterium | reverse complement strand
GGATGTGATTTCTAGTCCCAGAGCGATCAAACACTTGGGTAGATCCGTGGTTTTGATGTACCTCTCGGCCTGTTCTGCTTGTGGTCAGGAGCCCGCTGTGAGGAGATTGCAAGAGAGTCTGCAGGTATGGCCTATCGCGTTTGTGATACAGGGTGAGTCCAAGGAGTTCACTTCATTGGAGGAACTTTTAGCTTGGGCAGAAGATTCTCTTTCGCTCAACAACAGGGAAGAGATAATCGACCTCTCGACCATGGTAAAAGAAGAGCGGCAAGTTCGCTCTTATCCGCTATTTGGTGGTGATTCCAGACGCAATGCTTCCAGTGGTGGCCAGTTACCGTTATCTAACGAGCGTTGGAGATTAAGCACGACGGGAAGCCCGTTGCAGGAAAGGGACCTGCGGCAGGATGTCGAAC
Source organism: Planctomycetota bacterium (assembly GCA_036148415.1). Taxonomy (GTDB): domain Bacteria; phylum Planctomycetota; class Planctomycetia; order Pirellulales; family Pirellulaceae; genus Rubripirellula. The sequence goes on along the minus strand of JAYYHM010000101.1, from coordinate 2,203 downwards.
AACTGAGGACTAGCGGAAAGCTGCCTCCTCCCTCATGGGTGCCATTGCGAGTAGGTGATCAACTTCTCATGCGCACCACGGAACGTCTCGTGGGGGTCGATCATCGGACAGGGAAAAGAGTTTGGACCTATCCATGGCAGCTTGGCAGGGAGGCACCGAAGGAAGAGTTGCCACCCATCAATGGCATCATCCAGAAGCCTCAGCGTCCACCGCTTGTGTCTCAACGTGTTTGGAATGATCTGCCATATGGTCAGATGTCCAGCGATGGGGAACGTGTCTACCTGCTGGATCAGCTAGGGCAGCTGGAGTCTATGGCGATGAATGCGATGCTGAACATGCGTGGGATTCGCAGGGTTCAAAGTCAATACAATACCTTGGTTGCCTTGGAGCTAAAGACAGAAGGTAAGTTGCGATGGAGGCTCGGAGCAGAGGGTGATGAGAACGGGTCTTTAGCAAATGCCTTTTTCCTGGGGCCACCGCTACCGCTTGAGGGCCGGCTGTATGTGATGGCGGAGATCGCTGGTGATGTTTGCCTGTGTTGTTTAGACCCAGTCAGTGGTGCGGAGCTTTGGCGGCAACAGCTTGTGACCGTTGAAACAGGAGGCGTGCAGAGTGATCCGATCCGTCGAGTGGCGGGGGCGATGCCAACCTACCATGAGGGGGTGCTGATTTGTCCAACTGGCGCGGGAGCAATTGTCGGGGTGGATCTGATCGACCGGACACTGCGATGGGGGGCTGTTGTAGAACGTAATGCTGAAATGTACCGGAGCATCAATGGAACTGGCGGAGCTTTAGAAAGCGTCAAGCTGATGCAGCGCTGGCACAATGGGGTAGCCATCGCTGAAGGGTCGGATGTCTTGGTCACACCGATCGAATCCGATCGTCTCTACGGATTTGATGTTGTTACCGGGCAACCTCTGTTCCCTGAAAAGAATCGGGTGCAGATGTCCTATCTCGCTGGTATTCGTGACGGGCGATTTTTTGTGGTGGGAGCTCATCAGGTCAAAGCTTTTGATTTGAAGACGGGAGATGTGATCTGGACTTCGGCACGAGATTTGGTCTCCGTGGGTCAACAGGTCTCAGGGCTCGGTGTATTTGGGAGATTTGACTACTTCCTGCCTACCACCACCAATGAGGTGATCCAGGTGTCTCTTTCCGACGGCACGGTTCGAAATCGGAGAGAGACTCAATATCCGCTTGGGAATTTGTTAGCAGTTGATGGTGATGTGATCTCACAAGGTCCCACATCGTTATCTGTCGCCTTTGGTCAGGGGAGTTTGGAGCCAGAGGTCGATAGACGCCTCACCGCCGACCCAACTGACTTCGAAGCGATCGTCCGCAAAGCTGAAATTCTCATTCAACAGGGCGATTTGAATACTGCTCTGGATTATCTCGGGCGTGCCAGGCAGATGCAGCCCGGCGATGATGAAGTGAGAATGTTGAGTGTTTCAGCGATCCTTGCCAGATTGCGAAGCGGTGAAGAGTTCGAAGAGCGATTGATTGAAGTCCTGGAGGGCTTGATCGACCGTCCTAGGCAAAGGGTTGAACTATTGGCCCTGCAGATCCGATCGGGCATCAAACAGAAGAATTCCGTTTATGCGGCAGGTCGTCTGCTGGCGTTATCCCAAGTGGTGGCTTCGGATACATTGCTGGATGCGACCGATTTAGAGCTAGAGGATAACCCTACCCTTCAGAGTTCTTTGGATAGCTGGATCGCTGCACGAGCAAAGGAACTGATGGCCTTTGCAAGTGGTGAAGATTTACAAGAGATCCAAGCCATGGTGGACAGCCGGATCGATTCCCTTTTGGCGGGTTCAGACCAACTCCTGCTAACAAGCCTGAAGCATCTCGAGCCTCTGGGAGGAGTCTCAGAACTGCGAAATGAGTTAGCTCAACGCATGCTTGAGCGAGAGGATGCGGTGGGTCTGGAGAGACTTGCTTGGCAGGGCGTCTTGCCGAATGGGGAGACGCTGAATGAAATGTCGATATCTCGATTGCAGATGCTTGCAGCGGCTTATTCAATGGGACGCATGCCAAAGGATGAATTGCAGATATTAAGTTTGTTGAAGAAGAGACTCGAGGATGAATCCATTGGTCAGGATGATTCATGGGAAAACGCAGCTGAGTTTGATGTAAATCGCCTGACGAATCTGGAGGTATCACTTGAAGAACGGCCATGGCCAAAGTTCGTGTCACTCACATG
>JAYYHM010000100.1:0-2944 GCA_036148415.1 Planctomycetota bacterium | reverse complement strand
ACTTATCTTTGCAGTTTTAATTGGCTTGATGGCCGGTGGACTGCTGGGAACACAACCCAGTGTCAATGGATACTTAGGACGTCAACTCAGCCACCCATTACAAGCCTCGTTAATCTCTTTCGGAACGGGAACCATCATCCTGCTGGTAATGTGTGCCCTCAGCGGTAACTTACCACCGGTTTTTTCAACCCCTGCACGTCAACTTCCTTGGTGGGCTTGGACCGGCGGAGGAATCGGTGTCGTTTTGGTGACTACTTCATTGATATTAGTCCCACGAATTGGCTCACTTCCTTGGTTCGCCGCGGTCATGACAGGCCAAACCGTAGCCGCATTGTTGCTCGATCACTTTGGTTTGCTGGGAAACCCAAAATCTCCTGCATCTGCCACCCGTATTGTTGGAACACTGCTGCTGGTTGCAGGCGTTTTTGCCATCGTTCATGCGAAGACGTTGGAAGAACCACACAACTCTGAGCTTATCTCACCCCAGGTTTCGGGTACGGACGAGCCGACGGAGCAGCAGAAAAAAAGCTGAATGATGCCGATTTTCCCTATTTTTCTGCTGCTGATCTTGATGATTTGTGGGTTGTTCTAGCGGATCCCCAGCAGTGAGAAGAAAAAACTTAGGGAAACTGGCGAAACCGTGTTGAACACCCGAAACCCAACTTGAGACTTAGATTCTCGAACTTTATTGTATTGAGCATCAATCGGCTCGGTGACGGGCACATTTTGTCATCGGAATTACACCGTTTCATGAAATACAGTCAACTTGATCGCATCACCTCGCTAAATCCGGGACGTCACCTGACAGCGGAGAGGACTTTGATAGCAGAGGAAGAGTACCTAAAAGACCATTTTCCTCTTTTTCCTGTCATGCCTGGTGTAATGATGCTGGAGGCACTTCATCAAGCTTCAGCCTGGTTGCTGCATGTAGGAGATAAGTTTGAGTATCCGCTCGTACTCCTTCGAGAAGCGAGGGGTGTCAAGTTCGGAGACTTCCTCGCTCCTGGCGAGACCCTGGAGATTACATCACAAATCGTAAAAGATGACGGACAGAAAGCCACAGTCAAGGCAACAGCATCCAAACAGGGTCGAGTCACCGTGAGTGCTAGATTGATTCTGGAACGAATGAAAAGTAACGATCCTGAATGGCTTGGTACAGATACACGTGTCCGATCCTTGATTGAGAAACTATTCTACGAACGATTCGGCGATCCCAGCACGATCCCCCAGTCTTTAGAGTAGCAAACCAAAACCTAATAAAAATTTACTAACCCCATCTACCACAATACAGTTTAAGGACAATTGAAATGGCACTTTCACAAGATGAGATTTTTGAGAAGGTACAGGAGGCGCTCGTAGATGCTCTGGGCGTTGACGACGATGAAGTAACCGCCGAAGCAACCCTTGTCGGTGACCTTGGTGCAGAGTCCATCGATTTCCTCGACATCGTCTTCAAGCTTGAGAAAGCATTTGACATCCAAATCCCACGCGAGGAGCTATCTCCAGAAGACATCCTCACAGATAGCAATTTCGTGCAAGACGGCGTTGTGACTGCCGATGGTATTGCGGAATTGAAGAAGCGAATGCCTTGGGCGAATCTCGACACTTTTGCGAAAAACCCCCGCGTTCAGGATTTTGGCAATCTACTAACGGTCGGTGATTTGGTTGGTTACGTTGCCAGCAAAACCGAGTAAGACCGCGTTTGTCATTCGCGAAGCCGCGACGGCGATCATAAGTTTAGTATCATCCGTTTTTAAAGCTCTAACTCATGCGTTGGTTTTGGATCGATCGCTTCACTGAATTTGTCAGTGGTCAATACGCGAAGGGCATCAAAAATGTTACCATGGATGAGGAAGTAGTGGATGGTTATTGGCCAGACTATCCAATCCTTCCCTCCACCTTGATCATTGAAGGCATGGCACAGCTGGGTGGTATTTTGGTTGCAGAACACCACCAGTTCGAGAAGCAGGTCGTTCTAGCGAAGGTATCTAAAGCTAGTTTTTTGAGTCCGGCAAGGAACGGGGACCAATTAAGATACACGGTCACGCTCGACAGTGTTCAGGATTTAGGAGCCACGGTTAACGCGGTCAGCCATCGCGAAGGGGACCTGCAGGCGGAAGTCGATCTCATGTTTGCGTTCCTTGAGCCGGGTCGTTTCACCGATGGGCCATTATTTGGCCCGGGTGATCTTCGCACGATGCTTCGAATGATGAACTTTTTCAATGTTGCTGTTGATCCAAAAGGAAACGCTGTAGGCGAGTATCCGGCCCTTTGTGACGAGATGGGCTAACTCGTTATCTAGGTCGGTACATCACAACAACTCCCATTAATTGCGAGAGAATCCCAATGAGTCGCCGTGTTGTCGTCACAGGTATTGGCATGGTCAATCCAATGGGTCACGACCCAGAGACGGTTTGGTCCGGACTCAAAGAAAGTAAAAGTGGCGTAGGAAGAACCACTCTCTTTGATGCCACAGGTTTTCCCACCCAACTCAGTGCGGAAGTGAAAAACTGGGACATTTCGCAGTGCGGAGAATCCTCCGAAGACTGGGCGAACCGAGGTCGACATACTCGTTTTGCTGCAGGTGCAGCCAAGCAAGCTGTTTCAGACAGCGGAGTTCTTTCCAGCATATCCGACCCTACGCGCTTTGGAGTCTACCTGGGAAGTGGTGAAGGGAATCAAGACTTTACGACCTTTAGCAAAATGATGGCCGCTGCTGTCGCCGACGGACAGTACGATGGTGCAAAGTTCATTCAAGCGGGTCTTGAACTGCTCAATCCAGCAGCCGAGTTAGAGCAGGAGCCGAATATGCCGGCGGCACACATCGCAACCATGCTTGATGCGCAAGGACCGAACTTCAATTGCCTGACAGCTTGTGCTGCGAGTAGTCAGGCAGTTGGGGAAGCTACTGAACTAATTCGAAGGGGCGATGCAGATGTCATGC
>JAYYHM010000099.1:0-2710 GCA_036148415.1 Planctomycetota bacterium | reverse complement strand
GCACATGAATGAACATGGTGTCACCCTGACTAAGGGAGATCATGCGGGACGTTTAGTGAGAGCCACACGATTTTATGGAGAGGGAAACCGACCGGAAAGCTTGTGGCCAACACACTTCACCAATGCGATGTACAGTGATGACAATGGAAAAACCTGGCAAACGACTGAGCCGTTTCCTGAGAACGGAACGGGCGAAGCTACACTTGCGGAGCTAAAGGACGGAACGGTCTATTACAACTCACGTCGCCACTGGGCACCGGAGGGTAAGAATCCAAGAAGACGTTGGACGGCGAGCAGCAAAGACTCGGCTGCAACTTGGGAGAACTCAAGCATCGTTGACGTCCTTCCTGATGGACCACAGAACACGAATTACGGCTGCATGGGCGGTCTGGTGAGACTCCCCTGTGAAGGACATGATATCCTTCTCTACAGTAACTGCGATGATCCTTCATCCCGACGCAACGGAACTGTCTGGGTAAGTTTCGATGGAGGAAAACATTGGCCGGTCAAACGACTAGTGGAGCCTGGGGCCTTTGCCTATTCATCTCTTAACGCCGGCCGTGCTGGCACGACGACTCAAGGCTGGATTTACCTGCACTATGAGCATTCTGGATCACGCATGGCCAAGTTCAATCTGAGGTGGTTGCTTGATGGAGAGTTAACAGGTGATGGGACAGTTCCGGCGTCGCTGAACCATCAGTGATGATATTCATGCCGTTATCGATCGATTCGCATCCTCAAACGCAGTTTGACAGTTTTGAAGGAAGTGATTTTGGAATCCTACGGCCAGTGTCGATGGTTTACCGTGATTGATCTATTGACGACATTTTGCGTACCCCAGCAAAGTCTTTTTTCACAGTCAGCGAGTCGCGATTCATCGGAATGCAAGACAGCGATTCTGTCAGGTGTTTTTCACGCGATAACAGGAGCCAACGGACGCTTCCGAACAGGGGAAATACTCGATGTCAATGCAGAAGGCGTGGATGTCTATGATACCATGACCGCTGCTCTCGGAGCGGTTCATGAAATGGGATCAAGCGATCGACAAGTCCAACGAATCAATATTCTATTGTGTTGATTGGTCCACTTCAGGTCGGTGCCTTGGACTGTGGGTTAATCTTCTTTTTGAATGACGACCGTCTTTCCCACGCTGCTTGATTGTTTGATTGCATGCTTTAACAAACCAAATAAGCCCCACCCGGTTATCATCCCTAGAAAGTACGAGCCACTGATCACGGCTACTTTAGGAATCTCTATCGACCCACTCAAGAATTTCACGGAAATGGGATCGAGGTTTTGTAATGCGAATAAGGTGATCGCACCGAATGCCAAGATCGTGAAGCTAAGATAAAGCTTGCTCATAGTAATGGGTGGCCTTGGTTTTTAGATTCGAGAGTTGAGTGTGCGCTGAAAGTAGTCGTCGTGAATGCTCGGTGCTCATTGGTTTAACATGCCGGTCCCTTTGTTTACCACTGTTTTTTCGCAAATCAAGGAGAGAATGAAAAGGTTGAACTGGGTTAGACCGGTACTAGGATTTTGACTTGAGCGAATACCTCGATTTGGATTGACATGTGGGATCTGACATGCTCGTTTAATTTCCCAATCTGGTACAAGGTTTCGCTATACTCTTGCGAGAATCATATTGCAGGTCAACCAATTTACGAGTTCGTCCATGTGTAGCCCGAGATCCTATGCTTTATTTTTTTGTGATACAAAAAACTTCAGCATCTGCTCGTTTTTTCTCTCGATTCTGAGCATGCCCCTGGTAAATGCTGCTGAAGTTTACGAGATACTCCCAACTCATGAGACCCCGATTGAAGGTAAAGAAGCCGATTGGATTGATGGTGATTACGTTCTTCAGAATAGAGAACTTGTCGCTGTGATCGCCCGACCTGGATCACTGCGTGATGCGAACATGACTGTACGCGGTGTAGGAGCTTGTATCATTGATCTGACGCGTCGTGATCAAATGTCGGATCAGTTGAGTTGTTTTTATCCTGGTGCAGGACGGTACCGCTTTCACAATAGTGAGTCTGTTCAGTATGGTGTCCATGATGACGGGGAGGTTTTCTGGAGATGTCGATCCTCATCATCGGTCGCTAATGATGGTAGTTATGCTGATTTGGAGTATAGCCTTGGGGAGAATGACCATGCGGTTAAAGTGAGTTTGACCATTAGCGGTGAAAAGAACACAAAAGTTAAGCCTATTGATGGCGTGCGTGCTGACCGAACTTTTGATTTTGTTTCGCTCGATTCTTTAAGCATTGCATACTGTGAAGATTTTCACTTTCGACAAACTTATGGTTTCAAAAGTTTGCTCTCTGATCAGTCAGCAGATTGGAGCAAAGATCGGATGCGTCAGTTGCGATACGGCTCCATTGGACTAGAGGAATTAGGTGACGCTTATCGTTGGCGAACACAAATCTTTCCATCGGCAAGCCCCACCGACCTCTGGGGGATTTTGAAGGGTGGAAAGGCGCAGAAGATCAGAATTTTGGGTGCAGTGGGTGATCAACCGCGTGTGCGTCTGACGCTGCTCAAGGCTGAGAATGGTTTGAAGAGCAATACGTGGATGGTTGGCGAAGATGGCGTTTGCGTCACTCACTTGCCCACGGGATTTTATCGCCTTCGAATCGAAGCGATTGGCCACGATTCAGAGGAAGTGGATTTAGAGATTTCTGACCAGCCTGCGTTACATGAATTCCAAGTT
>JAYYHM010000098.1:0-2728 GCA_036148415.1 Planctomycetota bacterium | reverse complement strand
CTTCAGGGACTTGGCCGATGGAATTGACTACCACGGGAGATCCGAGTCGGTAAGCAAGTTTCATGGTGTCCTTCGTCGCATCAATACGCCGATCTAGATCATCCAGAGAGTCGTATCCTCGACGTGTCTGAAATCTCAGGGCGGCAACCTTGAGATTGAGATCGTCAAGCATTTTGCGTAACTGTCTGAGCCCCGTGTCAGACATCTGCGAAGGTTGAATTTCGGTTCGAGCATCAATTTCGACAGAAGTTGCACCTAACCGCGCGGCTGATTCCAACGCGCGACGAAAGGGTAGATGAAGAGCACTGAGGCGAACCGCCAGATTTAATTCCGCCAAGGGTTTAGCCTTTGATGAGTGTGAACGCTAGATTTCTATAGCTCGAGAAATCTTAAGTGCCAAATCACAAAACTCAAAGGCCCGAATGTAGTTTCTGACGCTCAGTCGTCTTTTGGGGTCCCCAAGCCCGCCACCCATATCTCCATGGATGATTCGACCTTCACGGTTGATTCAAGTGAGGGGACCACTCGCAATCGCCACATGAGTTTCTTCGGGGGGGAGATGACCCGCCGAAGAGGCTGAAAGCGGAGTACCCCGTCCTGCGGATTGATTGATCACCTTGGTTTCTGGGCTTTCGTTTGATTCGCGATCGAGCTCCCCGCGGCGAATCCGCACTTCCCGTGGAGCTTCAATCCCCAAAGTGATGCGGTTGCCTGAGATTCGCTGTACGGTGATCACAACATTGTTACCGATTACCAAACGCTCATTAACTCGACGACTTAGAACTAGCATTTTCAGACTTCCCTGATTGAAAGTGGTTTCTTGGCAATCAACTCACGAACGAATCTCGCGAGAATTGCCACCGATGAGCGACCTCAGGGGTGGGGTTAGAATCCACACGAAAACGTCCCTTTAAACCTGAGATGCGACGACTCCCGACATGGGTTTCTCATCGACACTCAAGACTATCTCAGCGATCGGTGACACCTTAGGTCACGGCGCGAAAATTTTTTTCAAGCAGCTCTCGCTCGGGGAGTTTGTCGGAGCCGCTGTTAATTTCGGGAGGATCGAAATTCGGCTTGGATAGAAGTAATGGGCGCGTGCAAAACGCCTTTCTCGGTGATAATTGCAGTGATCAGGTGAGCAGGAGTAACATCGAAAGCCGGGTTCATCACCTCTGCTCTGTCGGGCACGACCCATTTTTCCCCTTGCTTGGAAATCTCCTGCCGGTTTCTCTCCTCGATCGGTATATCGTCTCCCGAATCCAGAGATTCATCAAAGGTGCTTGAAGGAGCCGCTACGTAAAAAGGCAGGCTATGGTGTTTGGCGAGAACCGCTAATGGGTATGTGCCAATTTTGTTTGCCACATCACCATTTTTGGCAATTCGGTCCGCGCCTACAATTACCGCATCAATACCACCTTTTCGCATCAGGCTGCCAGCCATGGAGTCGGTCAAAACCGTGACAGGGATTCCGGCTTGCGAAAGTTCCCAGGCGGTAAGTCGAGCACCCTGCAGGAGTGGCCGAGTCTCATCCGCATACACTTTCACTTCTTCACCCTGTTCATGAAGCTGGTAAATGGGAGCAAGGGCAGTCCCTCGCGTTGAGGTTGCCAGACCACCAGCGTTACAGTGCGTTAGAATTCTGCTGCAGTGATGGAGTAAAGCCGCGCCTTCAAACCCAATGTCGTGGCACATTTTTCGGTCTTCGTTGTGAATCATGACCGCTTCGTCAACGAGCTCTTCATGCAGCTTCGTATCATCGTCGCAGTGATCGAGCCTCTGTCGCATCCTATCTAGTGCCCAGAAGAGGTTCACCGCAGTTGGGCGGCTGGTGGCGAGGTATTCCATCGCAGAAATATAACTCGTTCGTGAGCCACGTTCAGCGAGGCAAACCCCGTAGGCCGCCGCAATCCCGATAGCCGGAGCGCCACGAACAACCAACCGATAGATCGCATCATGTACCTGCTCAACAGTGCTGCATTGAAGGGTTGTCACTTCGCCGGGTAGGCGAGTTTGATCAATTAATGTGAGTCTCTCATTTTGAAATTCGAGAGTTTCATGGATTGCCGGTTGTTCCATTGGATTGATTGCAGCAAAAAAAAGAGAGTATGGAAAGGTCAGCAGTTCTTAGTGGAATCCTTCAAAACGAGCGATTGGATCCCGGAATAGTATCCTAAAAGCTATAGCCATTGAGTTAAAGCACCTCAGCGGTCATGTAAATATGAGCTCCGATTTGCGATGCCGTCACTGAGACAGCTAAACTGGTGCGGGAGCGGTTCAAATGCCGGAGTGATCCCGTCCACCAAGCATGATGGAGTGTTGGAGCGTGTTTCAGAAAAAGCTAGTTGCTGTCATTTTAGCGTCGTCGATCTGCCTCACCTGTTCGGCAGCGGAAACGGAGACAGAACCGAAACTAGGTATCATTTGCTTCGGCGCTCATCCCGATGATGCGGAGTGTAAAAGTGGGGGGTGTGCCACACTGGGGGCCAAAATGGGGCACCAGGTGAAATTGGTATCCGTCACCAATGGAGACATCGGGCACTCGGCGATGGCTGGCGGCCCACTGGCTAAGCGTCGCACAGCCGAATCCAATTTGGTCGCCGAGCGTCTTGGTGTAGAGTCAGAAGTGCTCGATATTCACGACGGGGAATTAATGCCAACACTTGCAAATCGCAAGACCATTACGAGATTGATTCGTGAGTGGTGGGCTGACATTGTAATCGCGCAC
>JAYYHM010000097.1:0-5138 GCA_036148415.1 Planctomycetota bacterium | reverse complement strand
GTAGAAGTTTTGTGTCAATTGTTGATTTCGAGACGGATTCGCACGGCACGCACGCCTAATAAAGGTTTCAATTAAATTTTTGGCTTGATGCTCAGAGATCATCTCTTCTGTGAGGCTTTCACCACCAAAAAACTCTTCCTGCAGAATCGGTGTCTGCCTGAAGTGCTCCATAGCAAGGTGCACCGTGTCTGCAATTTCTCGAAGTGGGAGTTTTAGTCTCTCCATTCGCGTCGCGTCATTATCAAAGCCTGAAACACCGGGTCGGTCGGAGGGAATGATCTTGCTCAAAGCCTCACGGTCGAAAGCGTCTACGGCATTTTTGAAGTGAGGATTGCTCCCTCTAAATAACAGAAGATCCTCCAAGCTATTGAGCAGTTCATACTTGGTTAATCTCCTCAAAGGAGTCGGGCCAATATGTTCTTTATTGTTCTTGAGAATGTATTTGGTCCGATAGAAATCTTGGATTAAAACGATCTCCTTCTCGGTCAAGTGCTCTTCCTGAGAGGGCGGCATCTCTCGTTTCGTGACAACTCGTTCAACTCTCGTCCACAGATCGATCACTTTTGGATCCAAGGGAGATTCGGTTGATATCAACAATTCAAGATTGACACCTGCTTCGGATGTGGATTCGTCATGGCAATCCAAACAGCGATCCTGAATCACAGAGGCAACTGTGTTCTGTCCTAGAGTGCTTGCTGAGGTCACCGTGGCCGCGATTACGGACCAGATGAAGACAAACACGTTGCAGATTTGTGATAATTTGAGCTTCAATAGATTTGTCAAATTTCAGCTTTCGTCAGTGAGACGACAATTTTCTTTCCTCCGCGTTCCTCGTAGTTACCCGAGATGGTCACTACTTTACCAACGCATCGGTCAAACCGAAGTCGATGGTTATTCATGTAGGGGATGCGGATTTCGAGATCGGATTTATCTGAAAGCCTCAACTGATAATACTCTTGGTCAGCTTCGAGGCTGATTCTCAAGAGTCCTTTTGCGATCAACGTATTGGCGTCACTGTCTAAGATCTGCCATGATCCATCATCCTGGTTTTGAGCGGGGAAATTTGCGTCCTCGGATATGCCTGTCAGCGTTCCCGTTGAGTCACCAATGGAGTCGGTATTGACGCCCATCATTTGCATGAGAGTCAGTAGGAGATTCGCGTAAGGTTGTGCCACTGGATAACGTACATGTCGGCCAAGTTTCAATTTCCCGCCGGCACCACCTGTGAGAATCAGAGGCAGATCTGTCAGCGAATGATAATCTCCATGTTTAATGCCTGATCCCCATAAAATGAGTGAGTGATCGAAGAGAGTTTGATCACCCTCGGGTATGGATTTGAGCTTTTCAATTAAGTAGCGAAGTTGAGCCACATGCCAGATATTAATCTTGTCGTAGTCGGGTAGGACATTTTTGTTTCTTACGTGGTGTGACACATAATGAAATTCAGCGTTCACTCCCATGAAATCGTAGTGTGACCGACTATTCGTGTTGGCAAGCATGCAAGAGATCACACGTGTGGAATCGGTCCAGAATGCGATGGCAATGAGGTCCATCATGGATTTGATGCGTTCACCCAGATGCCCCACTTTTAGGTTGGGGTCAATGGATTCCAGTTTGCTTGAGGTGGAAATTACTCGACTGTTGTTTCTTGCTTGCTGGATATCGAGTTCAATTTCGCGAATGGATTCGTAGTAATTTTCAAGTACTCTTCTATCCCTCACGCTTGCTTTCCGGTTCAGATCTGAGGTGGCTTCGCGGACGCCATCCAAAATGCTTACTACATCGGTTTGTCGCTTTAGTTCATTGGTATCCTTGAACATTTTATCAAACACCGCTTGTGGATCGTATTGTCCACGCATGGGCTGATTTTCTTCGGTGTAGGATAGAATGTTGAGCCAAGGATGTTGCTTCCAAACTTGGTCAGCCGTTAGTTGCAACGAGCGAATCGGTGTCTCATCCCCAATTGCGTTTGCCACCTTTTGATCGAATGAGTATCGGTTGGCATCTTTGTGTTGGGTGGCACTCATGAATGTACCCGGCGCGTCCATGTGACTGGATACGCCCTCGTTATCCAGATTGCCCAGAATCAGGATTTCACGTTTTATCTCGTCAAGAGGTTGGAGAATCCTAGATAATTCGAACTCGGTTTCGGTTCCCCCTGCGATATCCCATGAGTGTGGGTTGACTCCGCAACCTTTGTAGAGCACGCAGAGTCGGTTTGGGTTTGCTGCCCATGGTTCAAGTGTTGCTCCATCACTATCCATGATATCCAGCAGCGGTAGCGCGAGAGATACACCTGCTCCTCTAATAAAGCTTCGTCGAGGGATCGATTTCTTCTTTCCGATCATTCGCAACTCTTATGATATCCGGATTAGTGCTGATTCCTGCGAAAGGAGTACCTATTTGATTTCGAATCCAAATTGCTCAAGTTGAGCTGCAACAGCTTCGCTGATTGCATCACCAAAAGTATCTTTTGTGTTGCCTGCTTCCTTTTGCTTTGCCATCAGGAATGCTTCTCGTTTGGTGTTTTCTTCGCCAATTTTGCGTTGGATTTCAGCCCGTTTTTTGGCCATCTCACTGACGTATGCCTTCCGCTCTGCCAATGTCATCTTTCGCATTGACTCTGGAAGTTGCTGCTCATCAATCTTGTCGAGAAGGTTAGCATTCTCCTTCTGTGAATCCACCAGATCTCTTCCGCGATTACTGTATAGGGATCCAGCTTTCGTAGCGATACGACTCGAGGTTGCACCAGCATCAGCTGAATTCTTGTCCTGCTTGATTTGGTTTGCTTTGAAGGCGCCGCGTTGTGCGCTGGTTCCAAACCAGAGGTAAGTGCGATTGAGCTCAACATTGAGTTCAATGAGGATGGCGTCGTGTGGGGTTGTGATTTGAGCGAGTTTCTTATCTTGATTAATGTTCATGAATTTGCCCTCGGCCAATTCAGCTCCTCGCTTCCACTGTCCTTCCACACCTCGTTGGTAGTTTCCGCAATGGACGGTGTTCACTACGATGCCACTTTCAATGGCGGTTCTGCAGCTTTTTTCGAAGTCAATTTCACCCTGAGTGAATGGTTCGTTGCCCGCGATGTAGATCGCTTTATAGCCGTTGCGTTTTGAGTTCCAGTCAAGACGCTGGATCGCTGCTTGGATCACTGCACCGCAGTATTCGTCGCCTCCGTCAGTCTTGAGGGCAAAGAGTCCTTCCGAAACCTTGTCGAGATCGTCAGTGAGTTGGACGACTTGCCTGAGATAGTTTTCCGATGCGGGAAGCTTGCTGTTTCCATATTCAAAAACAGCAACTCGCAGTGTCGGTTTTTGGTTCTTTTTTTCTGCGGATCCGATTTGCTGAACAATGTTCCAGAGTTGAGAGCGAGCCTGTGAGATCAGGCCATCCATGGAGTTGGATGTGTCGAGAAGAATCGCAATGTCGACTGCGGGTGGTTTGTTTTTTTTAACCTTTGCTTTCTCCAGATTTTTCTGCTCCGTTTCCTTGCTTTTGGTGTTCTCCGTCAAAGACGCGTCCTGAGCTTGGGAATTCTCTGTGGAGAGCGTTATTGCCATGACCAAAGCCAGTGTTACCAAGACTCTCATCTTCGATTCTCCTTGAGGTGGATCTAGATTTTTTTATTTGCAAAGATCGGGTAAGAGGATCCCACGATCGCCCGAGGTGTTCCGCATGAGATCGATATTACTGGAAAATGCGCCAAGAGGAGCTGACCCCAGAAGTGCAAACAGAATTAAATTGTAGTCTTGAAAGAGGTTCAAGTCCAAGTCGCTCCTTTCTTCCGCCTGAAGGTAAACGTGGTGAAAAACTTAATGAGTAGGCACTTGGGTGATTCACGTCCAGTACATTGATGTAGTTGTCTGTTTACACTTTTCGCCTTTTCAGATCCGACATCTTGGTTTTGGACGCCATACTTCGGCTAAGTGATTATCCTTAGCAAATGATGGCACGTCCAAGACGCCTACTCACACGAGCCCGTTTGGGATTTTTTTCATGCTGAATCGATCTGCTTTATGGATTGTATGCATCGTTGCTTGCTCCTTCCTTCATGATGTTAACGCACAGTTTGGCGGAGGAGGCAAAGTGGATAACGAGCAGCCAAATCTTGCTGGATTTGGACAGGTTCCCGGGCAGGATCAAAAAGTCATTTTACCAGACAGTGAAGTGGCTAGATTTCTTCGTGAGCAGCTGGATACCCCCGTGACGCTTGGTGAGATTCGTTGTGAACTTTCATCGCTCTCCGAAGCACTGTCAACTGACTCGATGCAGATCCCACTTTTCCTGGATGATCGAGGGCTTAAGTTGGCCGGTGTGGAAAGCGATCTACGGGTTGAGGGGGTTTTCAAACCACAGCCACTTCGCTCCGTTCTCTTTCAAATGCTCCACCCCCACGGCTTGCATGTGATCATCCAAAATGAAGGATTACTGATTACAGCTGACTTCACGGAATTGGCTCGACGAGGTCGGGCGATTCATCGTTGGGTTGGGTTAGACGAGCAGTTTGCCGGTAAAGTGAAAGCGGCGATGAAAAAGAAAGCATCGTTTGCTTATCAGGATATGCCTCTTTCTGAGGTGGCTCAGCTTTGGAGTGAGCAATGGGAATTACCGGTGATGATTCACACTCGCGCGATGGAGGATATTGGACTGTCTCCAAATGCGGAGGTTACAATTCATCTTCAGGATATCACTTTTGGGTCTGCGATGAAGCTGATGCTCGATCAGCTTGATATGACCTATAGCATGGACAATGGGCTATTTCTGTTCACGACTCGAGAGCAAGCCGAGCAGCAACCCATGACCAGAATTTACTGGTTGGAGGGTACTGGACTACCTGTCGGTGAATTTGACAATCTGATTGAAGTGATTCAGGGCTCCATTGAACCGGACTCCTGGGAGCATTTAGGTGGTCCCGGGGTCATTCAGCCGCTTACGCACGGAGTACAAAATCGTCCTGCTGTTCTGGTTTCGGCAACCTGCGAAATTCATCAGCAGATCGATGCCCTGCTGATGGCGATGCGGGAGGGTCATGTAGGACCGGATCCGATCCTTGGACCGAAATAGGCCTCCGATTGCGTAATAAATATTCTATTGAAAGTAAGAAGAGCGTGGTTGGACTAAGTCACCGCCTTCTTCGG
>JAYYHM010000096.1:0-10238 GCA_036148415.1 Planctomycetota bacterium | reverse complement strand
CCCCGATGAAGTTCGGATGTTGATGATTGATCCGAAGATGGTTGAATTGAGTGGCTACGGTCGCTTACCTCATCTCATGCACCCAGTGATCACGGATATGCAGAAAGCCGAAGCCATACTTGCTTGGGCTGTGGAAAAAATGGAGGAGCGTTATTCTCTGTTGGCGAAAGTAGGCGTTCGGCATATCAACACCTACAACGATCTTGGAAGAGAGGAAGTGCTGAGGCGTCTCGAGGTTGATGAATCAGCAGATGGTCAAGCAAATGTACCCGAAAAGCTTCCGTTCATTGTCATTGTGGCCGATGAGATGGCAGACCTGATGATGACCGCCGGAAAAGATGTTGAGCAGCACATTATCCGGCTCGCACAAAAGAGTCGTGCTGTTGGGATTCACCTGATCCTCGCGACCCAGAAGCCGACTGTGGACGTCATCACCGGCTTGATTAAAAGTAATCTCCCCGCCCGTTTGAGTTTTCAAGTAGCGAGTAAGACGGACAGTCGTGTTGTCTTGGATGAAAATGGAGCAGATAAATTGCTGGGCAACGGGGACATGTTATTTCTGTGGCCCGGTACGAGCACACTGATTCGTGGTCAGGGTACTTATCTATCCGATGAGGAGATCGATACAGTTTGCGAACACTGTAGCGATGGAGAGCAGAACTTTGTTGGCGAACTGATGAATCTGAAGGTGACTAAAGACGAGGACGCGGAAGCAGCCTCGATGGAGACGATTAAGAAGCGAGACCCGCTTTACGACAGTGCGATCGAGGTTGTGATTCGTGAGGGTCGGGGCTCCTGCTCCCTGCTCCAACGCTGCTTGGGAATCGGGTATGGTCGCGCGGCAAAGCTAATCGACTTCATGGCCGAGGATGGCATTGTCGGTGATTACAACGGGAGCAAAGCTCGCGAAGTGATCTTGACGATGGCTCAGTGGAATGCCATGCAGGGAATCGAAGACGAGGAGTACGAAGGGTCTCAGGAGGATGCAATCTCTGCAGAGGAGGATGGCAGCTATGATGAAACGGACTACCAAGAGAGTTCCAGCTTCACTACTGATGAAACTGCGGGGTTGGGTGCGGAAGAAGACGAAGTTGAATATGATGAAGTGGAAGACGATGATGAAGAGTATGAAGATGTGGAGTGAATCGGCATCGCTGTCATCAGCTTGAGTTCCTTGATCTGGGAAGTATTTCATCTGTGAACTGGATTTCGATCCTAGCTCATGAGCTCTTTCTAAAATTCTCGATGATCGTGGTGGCTTGCGGTATCGCGTGTGCTCATCAACTCGCTCCGCAATTTCATTCTGCTGACCATGTCTTGGTTTTGATATTGCCTTGCGATCGATTGACAGGGCCAAAAGTGTAGGACAGTCGGGGACGATAAGTTGATGATTCACCTGAAGGAGGCAAGTGTTGCTGCCATTATTCCTGCTGCCGGTAGTGGCCGTCGGTTTGGAGCGGAGCAGAATAAGTTATTTGCAACTTTGGCCGGTGAGCCACTATGGGTTCATTCTGTTCGCAAACTTCAGCAACGTCTTGAAATCGGTAGAATCATCCTCGCTGTCTCGGAGCAAGATCTAACGCAATTTCAACAACAGCTTGCGAGGGTTGATGATGTCGCCGAGGGTGAGCCTCGCCCTGAATGGGTTCTCGGGGGCGAAGAGCGTGCGGATAGCGTTCGGGCCGCCCTTCAGGCTTTACAGGGTGACTCCACCGTTGAGTGGGTTGCAGTTCACGATGCTGCGAGACCTCTGGTAACCGATCAGGATTTGGATAAGGTTTTTGCAGCGGTTCCTGAGACTGACGCAGCGATATTGGCTGGGCCTGTCTCTGGCACCTTGAAGCGAGATCTTGGGGTGAGTCGGCAGCAGCCAACGGAGACCGTGGATCGAAAAAACTTGTGGATTGCGTTCACTCCTCAAGTTTTTCGCCTCGGATTGTTGGAACAGGCCTATGCCAAACACAATGGATGTCCAGCTACCGACGATGCGCAATTGGTTGAGCGTATCGGTGGCAATGTGCAGCTGATTCAAGGCTCCGCTGAAAACCTCAAAATCACTTTTCCCGAAGACCTTTCCCTCGCGGAAGCAATACTTTCTAGAAAAAAATAGTCATGTCCCAAACTGATTTACTCGCCGAACTTTCATGGCGAGGTCTCATCCATCAATGCACCGATCAAGAGGGTCTCTCCAAATTACTCGGGTCGGGACCGCAAACGGTCTACATCGGATTTGATCCAACCGCCTCTAGCTTGCATGTCGGAAGCATGATGCAGCTAATGATGTTGAGAAGATTTCAGAAGGCCGGTCATCGACCCATCGCTCTGGTGGGCGGTGCAACGGGAATGATCGGGGACCCCAGTGGTAAAAGCGAAGAGCGCAATCTCTTATCTCCCGAACAGCTGCAAGCTAATGTCGATGGGGTTGCGGGACAAATGCGAAAGTTCTTGGACTTTGATGGTCAGCATGCCGCTCTCCTTCTGAATAATTTTGATTGGATGCAAAATTATTCGTATCTTGATTTCCTTCGTGACGTAGGCAAGAGCTTCCCTGTGGGTGCAATGTTGGGAAAAGAATCCGTCCGCGCTCGCCTGGAGAGCGAAGCTGGACTGAGCTACACCGAATTCAGTTACATGCT
This sequence comes from Planctomycetota bacterium, assembly GCA_036148415.1. Classification (GTDB taxonomy): domain Bacteria; phylum Planctomycetota; class Planctomycetia; order Pirellulales; family Pirellulaceae; genus Rubripirellula. The sequence continues at coordinate 7,602 of JAYYHM010000096.1, read as the reverse complement.
GCTGCAAGCTTTTGATTTCGTGCAGTTATGTAAAACACATGGTTGTCGGATTCAGGCGGGTGGAAGCGACCAGTGGGGCAATATTACCGCGGGTATCGATCTCGCAAGACGGATGCTTGGTGAGCAGGTCTTTGGAATCACCGCGCCACTGCTGACGACTAGCGACGGTCGTAAAATGGGGAAAACCGAGAGCGGTGCAATCTGGCTGGATGCCAATCGAACGAGCCCTTATCAATTCTACCAATATTGGCGAAACGTTGATGATGCGGATGTGATGCGATGCATTGCTTATCTGACAGAGATTGATCGTGAGGAATATCAGGAGCTTTCTCAGGTAACTGAAAATGATCCGGGCAGACGCACGGCTCAAAATCGTTTGGCGGAGTGGATGACGGAGTTCGTCCATGGAAGGGATGGCTTAACCTCAGCGGTAAAAGCGTCCAAGATCTTGTTCGGTGGAGAGGTAGGTTCGCAAACGGACAGCTCACTTGGAGAGATTTTTGCCGATGTACCGAGTTCGCAGGAGCAAAAAGATCGTCTCCAAGGCGAGGGTTACTGGATCGTTGAAGCACTGCAGGCGGCTGGTTTGGTGGGCAGCGGTGGCGAAGCCAGGCGGGCTATCAAGGATGGGGGGGTCTACCTCAACAACGAAAGAGTCACTGATGACCAATACCGTTTGACGTTGGATGATTTGGCGAGTGAAACTGTCCTGATTCTGCGGAAGGGTAAACGGAATTATGCATTGCTCAAGTTCACTTGAGCACTCACAGGTATTGACAGTGAATATTTCAATGCATGTGATGCTGCGGAAAGTTGAGCGATTTACCTAAGTAGGCTTTGCCTGCAAACAGATGAAAGATTCTCTTCACTGGAAAGATGTAACGTAGTAATTTTTTCAGCTATCAGTGGTCCAGCAATTTGAGAGTAATCATTAATGTCATGAGTGTTGATGAGCACTGCGATCTCACGACCACGTCTCGACAGACCAATTAAAGCTGCGATGCCCTGCTCATCGCATGTCTGCAGGATGATCAAAAGCGTGGTTTCCGAAGAAAGCTCAGATTCACATTCAATGAGCAGTTCTGGAAGCTTAAGGCCATCAGTCCTCTCTAGGCGAGCCATATGTCGAAGCATCTCTCGTAGATGAATTGAACCGCGGTCTGGTTTGAGGATCACGGGACGCAATCGGTCACTGCTCTCCACCATCGAGCCTGCTTCGGCAGCAGCAGCTCGGAAACGATGATCGGTTTCCCAGCCCTCTTGCCGAATCCGGTCCGCTGCGTCACGACCGTTGGTGGCCAGTCCGCAAGGTTCATTGGCGTCATGCAAAGCATTAGCAATGGATGCAGCAGCGGTGATTGCAAGATCGGTTCGAATCGGTTCGTGGAATGCGGGATTTGAATCTCGATGTAGATCAAGTACCAAAGACGCTCCAATCACTGAGGAAGGTTCGTAAACCTTACTATGCAGCACTCCTGTACGCGCCGTAGCAGACCAGTGCACGCTTCGCATTGGATCACCGGCTTGCCACTGACGAATTCCGCGAAGTCGAGTCGGATCGTTCATCACATTTTCTCGCATCCGAATTTCACCAATCGGCCGACGCGATCCAATTTCATATTGAGTTAATGGAACGACATTCGGAAGCACCGTCAGAAAACGTGGTGGTGCACCTGTCCGATATCGACGAAAAAATCCCATCAGATCTCCTGTTTCCAGCATCGTCGGCCCAATCTGGAAATAGCCTCGGCGATTGCATCGAATCTGGTATTGAACGGATTTTTTTTGGGTTCCTCCGAGCTTCGTCACATGAATTCGCTCACCATCGACCTCCAGCGCAGAGGGTGTAAATAATGTGGCGGAACGTGGAATCAGATCTTCAACCAGCAGCCAGATTACTGGAATTCTGCTGCGGTTCTCAAATTCAATGTGGTTATGAATTAATGAACCAATCTTGGTCTCCAGGTCGCCCTCCTCTCGCCTCGCTTGAACTCCTTCCGACCAAGTTTTGGTGAGCCAAGCGTTGATCAGGGTGAGCAATAGAGCGACCACACCCGAAATCATCCACAGAGCCGAGCCGAATAGCATCCCAGCAAGTAACAAACCACTGATTAGCGCAGCAGCGCGAAGTTGTGTCTTGCTACGCGCCTCCGAGATGACATCTTCTCTAGCCATGATGCTTTTTAATTTGTGAGTTGATGAGGTCTTTGGTGTCTCGTCCTGCGGCTCTTCATTTCCGGATCGCACCTTGAGCTGCACCTTTTGAGTGATCGGCCGTCATAGCTAGTGGGTGGAACTTGGCTCGATTGTGGGAACTGCAATTTCACCAACGATTTCCTCAATTACCTTTTCAGCAGTAACTTTTCTCAATCGACTTTCGGGTCGGATGATTATCCGATGATTCATCACAGGACCAACAATCTTTTTGATGTCGTCCGGCATCACGTAGGAACGCCCCAGGACAGCTGCCATCGCTTGCGCACATCGGAACAACGCAATCGTCGCTCGCGGGCTTCCCCCCAATGCAATATCAGAATGTTGACGCGTTTCAGCAACGATTTGGAGTAAGTACTGCCGGACTCTAGGGTCGACATGGACTTCACGAATGACTTTTTGAACAGCCCTAATTTGATCTGAGGTTGCAACCGGTTCCAGCGTCTCCACGGGATGTTGGTGCTGAATCAGTTCCAGCATTCGTAACTCTTCTTCCATGGAAGGATAACCCAAGGAGACTTTCATCATGAATCGATCTAGCTGAGCTTCGGGCAACGGAAATGTTCCTTCATGGTCTACCGGGTTCTGCGTTGCGATCACCACGAAGGGTGCATCGAGCGTATGGGTTACCCCGTCTGCGGTCACGCGCGATTCAGCCATGGCTTCCAACAATGATGCCTGGGTCCGAGGAGTTGCACGGTTGATCTCATCCGCGAGCAGAATCTGAGTGAATACCGGACCGGACCTGAATTCAAACTCTCCAGACTTCTGATTGAAAATAGAGGTTCCGGTGACATCGGAGGGCAGTAAGTCAGGAGTGCATTGAACTCTTTTGAATCGACAGCCAACACTGCGAGCAAGTGCTCTTGCTAGCATTGTTTTTGCGACTCCGGGAACATCCTCCAGCAAAAGATGACCCCCGCTAAACCACGTTACGAGCGAAAGAATCAATTGTTTTCGTTTACCTACGATCGCCTCTTCGACGTTTGCGATGATTTTCTTGGAAAGATTTCCAACATCTTGAGGGGTGGTCAAAGATGACTTGGAACGCTCCCCATCGGGGTTGGTTCTGTGAGGGTTGGCGGTCATTGAAGGTCAAATCGTTCAGTGTGTGGAATCAGTAAGGTAAAACTTAGTACAACTCAATTCGAAAAAAATCAGCTCAAACAATGATGGCTTGCAACTTCACATCGGCTATCATAATAGCCCAAGTTGGCCGTGCTTTTGATCAGATGCCTTCGGTATTTTGATTAAGGCACAACGACTTGCCTGTATTGATTAAAATCTTGGACTTGTGACAAGAAGTCGCCAGCACCGTGGTTTGTCTAAATGTTAGAAATCCCAAATCTATTAGTCACTGATGATGATGTAGCGTTCCGACAAGTCGTCTGTGAAGGATTACTGCGTCGTGGATTCCACGTGATGGAGGCCGGCGATGGTGAAGAGGCTTTGGACGTGATGCAACGTGATGAAATCCATGTTGCTCTCGTCGATCTTCACATGCCTCGCCTGACTGGAATGGAGGTGATTCGCCGGTTAGCAGAGAGTCCAGAGAGTCCCCCGTGCGTGTTGATGAGTGCTGAATTGGACGACCGCGTCAGAGCAGAAGCAAAGAGAATGCGAGCCTTCGATGTTCTCAGTAAGCCACTTCGGATGGAACACCTCGCAGATGTGATTAGCCATGTTCTGGAGTCTGTGTATGATTGGCGACCAGCCGATGAATAATTCTTTTCACCTTGAGGTGGAAAAGACTCCAAGTCAGCGTATATATCAGACACTCGAACAAAAGTACCAGGGATACCAGAGGCGGCTTTTGATCGTTGCTCACTCAAGTTTCGAGCGTTCTTATGATTACCTCGGTAAGTGAGCCTTTGACCGGTAACTGCGATCCTGTTAGTAGAGTACAAGATGTTCCGACTTAACGAACACGATTCGTTACGCCAAGTATTTCTCTGGCTATTCATCTGCCTGACCCTTGCAATGGGAATTCACTGCTCCAGTGCGATTGCTCTTGACCGTCCGAATGTTTTGATTGTGATGGCAGATGACTGTACGCATAGTGATTTGTCAATCTACGGTGGAGCCAATGCGGAGACTCCTAACATTGAGCAACTGGCAAGCGAGGGTTTGACATTTCAAAAAGCGTACTTAACGTCGGCCATGTGTCAGCCATGTCGCGCTGAGCTGTACTCGGGCATGTTTCCAATGGGTAATGGTTGTGCGTGGAATCATTCAGCAAGCTTTGACGAAACACAAAGTTTGCCGCATTACCTTTCTTATTTGGGTTACCGGGTGGGTATTGCGGGGAAAGTACACGTGTTGCCGAAACGAGCTTTCCCTTTGAGTCAGTCGCTGGTTTTGACCCAAGTTGTGTACGCAGACCTACCAAGGCCCACGACCTATCTGGAGTGAGGGAGTTTATGCGTCGAGATGCAGGGCAGCCCTTTTGTCTAGTGGTTGCATTAGTCGAGCCTCACGTTCCTTGGGTAATGGGTGATGCTTCGATGTATCCCACTGATCAGCTTCAATTACCACCCACTCTTGCGGATACCCCGCGGACTCGGGATGCTTTTTCTCGTTACCTTGCTGAGATCACTTATATGGATTCGCAAGTGGGCGAGCTTCTTGCGACTTTGGAGAGTGCAGGTAAATCGTCGGAAACGATCGTCGTTTTTACTTCCGAACAGGGTTCCCAATTTCCGGGTAATAAGTGGACCAATTGGGACACGGGACTGCATACCGGTTTAGTGATCCGATGGCCGGGTATCACTCCGACCGGGGAGACCACCAATGCAATCGTTCACTATGCAGATCTCGTTCCCACGCTGTTTGAGGCAGCCGGTGGTGATTCTGCTGGCTTGCAGGTCGATGGGCGTAGTTTTCTTGGGGTGATTCGAGGGGAGGACTCAACCCATCGGCGTTACTCTTATGGCGCACACAATAACGTACCAGAAGGTCCCCCTTACCCAATACGGACGATCAGCGATGGCAAGTTCCGTTATCTCAGGAATCTCTCCCATGAAAGATTGTACATCGAAAAGCATCTGATGGGATTAAAAGGCAACGGGGAGCTGAACAATCTATATTGGCAATCTTGGGTGTGGGATTCATGGAATTCCGAACGAACTTATGATTTGGTTCACCGATATATGCACCGGCCGTCAGAGGCTCTTTATCACACAGCCGAGGATCCCCATGAATTGGTGAATCTCATCGAGGACCCGAGTTATGCCTCCATTCTCAAAGAGCTTCGGGGAGAGTTAGATCAGTGGTTGATAAGCCAAGGTGATCCAGGCATTGAACAAGATACCCACGAAAGTCACCAAGCTGCCAAGCAGGGTAAACATCGCTTTCGTCCACCCGCTGAATGAACAAAGAGGCATCATCAAGATGAATGCTTTCTCGATGGTTTCACACACATCATGCAACACATATTTCCAGTACACCTCTACACTGTTCATCAGTGTTCTTGCTTTGGCAATGACTGATCTTGCGGGCCAAGAATTGGGTGGTAGAAATCAAAGTGATGATCTAATTGTTAATGACGTGAAAACACACCAAGGTGAACTGCAAGATTCCAGTTCGATCCCCATCCATCGGATTGTTTATGGTTCCTGCATCAAACAAAATCAACCGATGCCAATCTTTCGCGAGATGCTCAAAAAGAAACCAGACCTTGCTTTGTTGATAGGCGACAATATTTACGGTGACTCGGGGGATATGTCAGTCATCCGGTCCAAATATCAGATGTTGCGACGTAATTCTGATTATGCACGATTCGAGGGCAGTGTTCCGATTTTGGCAACTTGGGATGACCACGATTACGGAATGAATGATGGTGGGGCGGACTTTCTTCAAAGGCACAATTCACAAAACGAATTTTTGAGATTTTGGAACGTTCCAAAACAGTCGATTCGCTGGCAAAGAGATGGCGTCTACCACTCCACGATCTATGGCGAAGCTGGGCATCGACTACAAGTCATTTTGCTCGATACCCGATTTTTCCGTTCGCCGTTGCGAAAGGGTGAGACTCGTCGTGTGGCAGGGCCGTATGTACCCGATCAGGATCCAGCCAAAACCATGTTGGGTGATAGACAGTGGAAATGGCTTGATGAGCAGTTAAAGGTTCCGGCAGACGTTCGTTTGATTATTTCCAGTATTCAGTGTATCGCGGAGGCGGCTGGGCAAGAGACGTGGAGCAACATGCCGCATGAACGGAAGCGTTTATTTGACCTTCTGCGGTCCACAGCTGCCAATGGCGTGATCTTGCTTAGTGGTGACCGGCATTGGTCAGAGCTCTCTGTCTTAGAAAAGGAGTTGGACTATCCGCTGTACGAACTCACTTCGAGTAGCCTCAATCAGAAGCATCCTCGTGGGACACCCACTGAAAATCGGTTTCGAGCTCAGGCTCTAACCTATCATGAGGAGAATTTTGGATTGATCGATCTAGATTGGAGTTCTTCGAATCCAAAAGTTCAACTTAGCCTTGTAGATGCTCAGGGTAATGTGCTGCTTACTCAAAACTTAAAGTTCTGATTGAGTTTTGTCCGAGCCTCGTCCCTGCTTTCTTAATCGTAGGTACCAGGCCAATCCGATTCCTAAAGTCATCAGAGCTGCTATCACGGGATTAAGATTTTTGTTTTGCAGGAATTCTCCCAACGCGTAGAGCCCCGCAAGGATCAAGGTCACTACAACAAACAGAGTGGATGCAAATTACTTTAAATACTTTTGACGGGTTTAAAAAGCAGCCCAACTGCCTGTGTCTCGAATGAAGTAGATCGAGCCCACTGTCAATGCCGAGCATAACGACAGGGTGAGGCCCAGGTCGCCCAAGAGTTCGCTGAGGGAACTGATGCAAATCACCAAGATTGCGGCTCCACACTGAAACACAATGGATGTTTTCGGTATCGATTCGAATTTGTCGTTATACAGCATGGAGAATTGAGTTCGGGAGGAAAATGCTGACGGTAGAAATCGATCTTCAGCCATTTTTGCGTACACTCTTGGGCCGGTCATGATCAACGCTGAAACGGAGGTGAATAGGGATGTGATAATCACCACGGTTACGAAATTTTTCATGGTGAGTCCACCAACAGCCTCAGCGGCAACTGCCGCAATCTTTGGCAAGTTATCCGCATCGGTAATCACTTCGGTGTCTGCCCCGTAAACAAAGCAAGCGTTCAGTATGACGTACAACAAGGTGACGATTGATGTCCCTATGATCATTGCTCGAGGAACATTCCGTTGTGCATCGGAAACCTCTCCAGAAATGTAGATTGCTGCATTAAATCCGGCGTAACTGAAGGAAATCCAGACAAGTTGTTGCGCAAAGTTGAGTAAGTCAAAATCAATTGGGGTCGATGGGTTTACGTTCTGCAAAAATCCTTG
>JAYYHM010000095.1:0-3388 GCA_036148415.1 Planctomycetota bacterium | reverse complement strand
ACGATATGCTGACCCTGTCATCCGCAAATGAATTCTCAGTCAACGGACTGGTTCGCTAACTCGATTCGCCTAAGTTCCTTGAGCACTGATGCATCTTGCGGAACCGCCAGCAAGTAGGATCGGAATATCTCCGCCGCTTCCCACTGTTGGTCGTTCCTTAAGAGAGCAAAGCCGAGTAAGCGTTCGGCAAAGAGATCCGATGAATCGGATTCATGAATCATCCACAGATGGTCAATCGATTCAGCGAACGCTTCACTATCGTAAAGTAATGATGCCAACCTCCAACGCGCTTGCTGGTGCTCTGGTTCGTGTTGCACCAAATTTCGCAACATCTCAATCGCAATCTCGTCCTGTCCGGCAACAGCAGATTGTGTTGCAGCATAGAAAAGCGATTCAGGGTCAACGATCCCTAAACTCTGTTGAATCTCGACAGCTTTGGCTGCTAGCGGTGCAGCTTCAGCCTGTTTCCCTGCCCAGCTGAGAACCTGAGCCAAATTGGTCAAAGCCTTCGCTTGGAGGGGTGCGTCAACTCCGGCATCGATCGCTTTCGCGACCGCTCGGAGTGCAGTTTCTTTCGCACCATCGGAGAAATTCAACCAGCCACTCGCTCTCATCGCATCCAAGATCGAACCCGCAAGCATACCGTGCGATGCCACAGTCGGATGAACATGATCCAGGAAGTAATCCTCACCCAAGGAAGCATATCCCAAAACTTCAAGCGAATGCGAACGAAGCACAGTGGGGAAATCAACGAGTGGAGTCTGGTACTCGATTGCTAATCGCAGCACGATCTTTTCGATCTCTCTTTTGGCTCGCAGCGGGCAAACGTCGAGTTCAACGGCCCTCTTGAAACATACGTCCGCTTCAGAATATTGCATTTGATCGAACAGGACGTTTCCTTTGATAAATTGCAGATCGGCCCGATTCGGATCAATCGACTCCGCTTCCGAGATAGCCAGTGAGGCCTTTACAAGATCACCACTGCGGTAGCTGGACTTCGCTGCCAAAAAATGACGATTCCACTGCTCACTGGCAGTTGCTGTAAGGGCGCGCGGATGCTGACTTTTGAAAGGTGAAAAATCTTTTTGATTGGACGCGGGTGTCACCAAAATCAATGGTGTGTCTGCAGTTCCTGCCAATTCTATGATTCGTCGGAGGTTGTATTCGAAGTGCTGATAGATTTGATCACTCTGCAGAGTCTCAAGGTTGTAAGCATCAGGACCGACCGAGTGATCCAGTATCGCATGCACTTCTCGCTGAAGTCCGGATTTCAATTTGCCTGCCGACACCGCATCCTCGATGGATGCGTTCCTCCTGTTACGTGATAGCAAAAATTGATCGACAGCCCCCACGAGACGAGTCCGATGCAAAGGAGCGAACAAACTCGCAGCCCAAGAAGGTTGATGAAACGCTCTCCCATAGGTTCGTCTCTCGAGGAATTCATTGTGACCGGTATAAACGATCAACAGGTCAGGCTCGTATTGACTCAATTCCTCAACCAGATTGAGCAATCGATAACTGGCATAACTAATCCCGCCGACATTGATCACTTCCCAATCAAACGATGCATCCAAACTGGGGAGTGCCTTGCGGAGCCAGTTGACATAAGAAGTGCGATCGTCAAACGGACGACCAAAGGTAGTAGAACCCCCGAGACAGAAAACTCGCTTTGTCCCTGTTGGCTTCTTCGCCACGAAAGCTTGTGGATTAAAATAGCGATGTTTCGCCGATACCGTTCGGAAGACGGGTACGCCTTGCTCTTGATCCAAGGAAAATAGCTTGGATGTTTGGGAAAACCCAAGATATGGGTCGCGGGTATGAAGTGGATTCTCAAATCCCATCAGCATTAAGATGATTTCCGCGCTGAAGACGAAGATGGTGAGAGTACCAAATGAGTAGACGAACTTTCTTCGCTTAGAGAGTGGGATCGGTATCCTGTTAGCCCGAATTGTCATACAAACTCGCCTCTGCGTTACGCTATATTGGCTTGACAGTTTCCCATCCAGAGATGCAGAACGCTATTATCAAAACGATTTAAATCCGACTTTTCTACGCAAGCCATGAATGGAACGCCCGATCCGACCCTGATGTGAGTAAAAACTCTCAAGACTTCCGCTTCCGACAAAGCACGCATCCGTCAAATCCAAGCACCCAACACAGCATTTCCTCACCACGCAACGCTCAACATGCTGGCTCGTCATACTTTTCCCTTCGCTGTCTTCGCCGTAACGGTATTTCCGCTTGTCTCGCTAGCGGAATCACCGCTCGCGCTCAATCAAAAAGAGGCGAGTAAACTCCTCGAAACCTTTTGCTTCGACTGCCATCACCGTGGCAGCGATTCCGCTGTAGACATTGAGTCACTTCTTACCTCAATGAACATGAGAGAAGATCTCAATCACTGGACAAAAATCGAACAGAGGCTCTACGATCAAACCATGCCACCGGCAGAGAGTGAACCCCTCTCTTCCCATGACAGAAAACAACTTGTCCAGTGGATAAAGGGAACTATCCACGATGTCATCTGTGAAGATGGAATTTCACCAGGCCACCCCACCCTGCGAAGGCTCAATCGATCAGAGTACGCCAACACGGTTCGCGACCTCTTGGGGATTCATGTCAACGCGGCTCATGCACTACCGCATGACGGTGCCGGTGGCGAAGGCTTTGATAACGCAGCCGAAACCCTCTTCATCTCACCGATCCTCGCTGAGAAATACCTTGACGCTGCCCGAGAGGCGTTGTCCCACGCGTTACTTGACCCGGATGGACGCCAACGATTACTGACCAATGTTCCAGATGACAATCACACAGCGATCCAAGCTGCAGAAAAGATACTCGTAAGTTTTCTTCCGAAAGCTTTTCGAAGACCGGTTAGCGAGAGGGAGGTCTTGGACTACCTCACCTTGTTCGAACAAGCTGCAAGCGAAAAGCAGCGATTTGAATCCGCTATCCGCATGACACTTGAAGCGGCAATGACGTCACCAAAGTTCTTGTTTCATCTCGAAGAGCCGACGACCTCAAAAGAACCGATCCGAATCAGCTCCTACGAAATAGCGAACCGGCTGTCCTATTTTCTCTGGAACTCCATGCCTGATACAGAATTATTTCAACTCGCAAAAGAAGACCGGTTACAGGATGACGAAAAGATTGTTGAACAGGTCAGACGGATGCTTCATAGCCCGATCGACAAGGGTGGATTGCGACGGGGAGCAAAGGTTCGGGAATTCGCGAAAAACTTTATCGAGCAGTGGCTCGGCACGCGTGCTCTGGGGCGAGAATTCCAACCTGCTGATCCATTTTCTGCTCTCTATGATTCTGAGCTTGAAGGTGGCATGAAGTATGAGCCAATCTTTTTCTTCGAGCATCTATTATCTGAGAATGAATCGGT
>JAYYHM010000094.1:0-4585 GCA_036148415.1 Planctomycetota bacterium | reverse complement strand
CTACCTTGCTGACCTGGCACCCCGGTGTAAGAGCCTCAATCGCTAGATAGAGACAGTCGAACGCGCATTGGGTAACGTCCCTCCGAATCTCCGAGACTTCGCCTATCAAAAACGTTTCACTCTGATCACCATGCCAGCCGTCGACAATCGTGGTGATATCGACGTTGATGATGTCTCCATCTCGAAGAACATATTCATCCGGTATACCGTGGCAAATCACCTCATTCACGCTGGTGCAGCAACTCTTGGGATAGTTCTGATATCCGAGAGTTGCAGGAATATGTCCATGATCTCGAGTCCACTGGTTCACCATTTCGTCGATTTGACCTGTCGAGATTCCAGCTTTCACATGCGGACGAAGGTAATCCATCAACTGTGCGTTGACACGTCCTGCACGACGCATCGCATCTTGGTGTTCTTTACGGAGTATCAACTTTTATGGTCGCTTGAGCGTGAGTGGTCTGTTGGCCTCGGTGTCATTCCCAGACAGCAGAGGTAAAAATGTCGATGGGTCTCCATCGGCTCGGAAAAAAGCTCGAGGATTTTATTACGGATTAATCACCGTAATCGTCCCGGTAGAGCTTCACTACATCAATATTCCCCCGGATGTTCCCACGGAAAAATATTCGCCAACGAAAAATTTCCATTAGGAGATCTCGATCAGTCATCGATCGAAAGGGTGTAGCGATAGGTTTCGGCACCAAGCCCGACTTTTGGTTCCAGCGGTGGGATTCTGTCGAGAGCGATCCACAAATCGCCCGGGGCCAATCACCAAGAGGAGACTCTCAAAGTCTAACAGAAAAATGGTCGCTGCCGACGGCTATCCACCACTTCTGAGATCGAATATCGACTTTGCTGTATTCCGAACGGGTAGAAGAAACTCACTGGCGCCTGCACTCCGCCAAAGGGGAGAACGGCCCCGGATAGGGGGAACCCAGCCTACCTTGGCTAACAAGGAGACCACCTACCCAGTTAATCCGATAATTCGGTTTGTTAGATGGAAAAGTGAGAGATCTCGGCAGAACTCACGGAGTGAAGAGGGGTTGGATACAGTGTATGGGCGGAGTTGGCGACAAAGATTGATGAAGCCTAGCTCCAACTTGCGCGATTTACCGCGGTTGTAACTATCCTAGAGTCCTTTAGCGATCCTCTTCATCCCTATTCGGTTCCCGAAGTATGTATTTCCCAATGTCTCGTCCGGTTTGCCTGGCCATTCTTTTCTTGCTTTCTCCCTTGCCCCGGATCGTTGGCCAAGAGGTGGATAATCAAGCCCCCGTGGAGACGCTCGATGTGGTAGCCCCTGAAAAGGGGGGTAATGAAGCTCCTGCGGTGGAGCCCGAGGAGGAAGATAAGCCTGCCGAGCCTCAGTCTCAGGCAACTAGCGAGGCTTTAGCCGAAGGGACCGTTGCCGAGCTGAGTAAACCCGAAGTCCTCCAATTCAATTTCTCCGGCACTCGGTGGCTCGATGTATTGGATTGGTTTGCATCGCAAGCGGATCTGGCTTTGCAGGTTGACCAGCCTCCTATCGGGACATTCTCGTTTTCAGACCCATCCAAGACCTATACGATCGCCGAGGGGCTGGACGTTATCAATTTGGCGTTGATGAAGCGAGGGTATTCGCTGGTTCGGAGAGGTCGAATGCTACAAGTCATCGATTTGGAAGTTGAGAACGCAGATAAGTTGATCAGCGAAATTGCTGAGCTTGTCACTCCCGATTCGCTCGATGAACGAGGGCGGAGTGACATTGTCAGCTGTGTTTTTCCATTGGGAAGTATGACCCCTGACGCAGCGAAGACAGAGTTGGCATTGATGATTGGTCCTTGGGGCCGGTTGGTGGTACTGGACTCCGCTAGGCAGGTCAAAGTAACCGAGACGGCCGAAAAGCTTATTGCCATTCGGGATCTCTTGAAAACGGCAGCAATGGCTGACACCGATGTCATTGAAATCATCCTAAAAAATCGGAGTGCAGAAGAACTCTTGGAGCTTGCGAGACCGCTTCTCGAACTTGAGCCCGGTGAGAATGCAAGTGATGAGATAAGAATCTCAGTCGGATTATTTGGTGAAAAGATATACGCTTCGGGGCTCCCCGGAAAAACAGGTCTCTTGCAGTCCATCATCGAAAAAGCCGATCAGCCGCTCACTACAGCGACGTCGGACCAAGAAAGTGAGATGACCGCGCCAGTCTTCCAGACACATGTGGTAAGTAGCTCAGACAGTGCGACGGTCTTCGACGTCTTGCAAACACTCTTAGCCGGCAGTCCTGATGCTCGAATTGCAATCGATCCTAAAACTAACGCGATTGTTGCCTGGGCTCGGCCTGAGACTCATCAAGTGATTTCAAAAACGATCAGCGAGATGGAGGGATCCGGCACGACTTTCAAAGTGGTCGACTTGAAACGTCTTGATCCAGCTCAGGCATTACTCACGATCAACAAGTTCTTTGGGATTACTGAAGAGGGCGGTGAGGGTCCAGTTGTTGATGGCGATCCCGTCACTGGCAAGCTTTGGGTTCGAGGCACTAGCGAGCAAATTGAGTTGGTGGAAAATCTCCTCTCCGAATTGGAGGGCAGCGATGCTTTTGGGTCGCTCGGAGATAAAGTTCGAGTATTACCTTACACGGGATCCTCTGCTCAGCAGGCGTTTGAGCAAATTCAGGGTCTCTGGCAAGCTACCGGAAGAACGAATCGGATTAGAACGGTAACACCCGCCCGTGGCGGTGGAGCGAGTGGTGGTTCCGGAGGAATTCCAGATCGGATGGTTCCTCGAGCTCCCGTCGTTCCCAAGCAGACAGACAAGCCGCGTGCATCTGAGGAAGCGTCCTTCTCAAAGTTAAATGCTTATCAATTCGTCACTCAGGTGACCGATGAACCCTCCTCGGTCGCTTCTCCCTCCGATCAAGGTGTTGGTGGCGGTTCAGGGCCGAGCGGTTCGCAGATGTCTTTAAACGTCGATGGTGCGGACATTATCGTTCAGTTCACTCCTGCTGGGATGGTGATCGCCTCCGAAGATTCAGAAGCTTTGGATGTGTTCCAAGGTTTGATGGAGTCCTTCGCCTCTCCTTCAACTCTTCAGTCCGAGCTTCCTACGATCATTTGGCTCAAGTACATCGAGGCAGAGATCGCTGCTGAATTGGTCTCAAGTGTTCTAGGTGGTGGAGAGAGCACCATTGCCTCTGCTGTGGACACAGTAACTGGGGGACTCGGTGGTGGAATGCTTGGACTGTTAGGAATGGGAATGGGAGGAGGCGGAGGTGGTGGAGCGGCACCATCAGCTCGCTCGATATTAACCTCCACCGGATCGGTCAATATCGTTCCTGATGCAAGGCTCAATGCCCTCATCATTCATGCGAATCCCATCGATATGCAAATGATCGAGATGATATTAGAAAAGATTGATATCCAGGAAAGTCCTGAAGATATTGAAACGGTCGCAAAGCCGATGCTCATCCCTGTGATCTATCAGGATGCCAATGATGTTGCCAATGTGGTCAAATCGGTATTTGGTGAAAGAATCGCTGGAGCTCAGAGAAGTAGCTCTGGTGGTGGACGTGGCGGTCAACCTTCCCCACAAGATTTCTTCAACGCTCTTCGAGGTGGTGGGGGACGAGGTGGTGCCTCCCAAGCAGCAAAGAGTGAACGAACTAAAATAAGCGTTGCGGTGGATGCAAAAAGTAACTCTTTGGTCGTGATTGCCACTCCTCAGGATTTTGCTGAAATTCAGCAGCTCGTGGAAGCACTCGATCAAAGCAGCATGGTGACGGAAGAGACGATCATTACCTATGCTCCTTCGGGCAAGGTCAACCCTGATGTGCTCAAAGCTGCACTGGAGTCGATCCTCGGTACTCAAGCAAAGTCCACCAGTGAATCACCTAGCAGCAGTAGCTCCTCAAATAACAATCCGTCCTCACCGAGTACGCCAAGTAGCTCACCAAGTCCTGAAGATATTCAACGACGCATCGAGTTTTTCCGATCGCGATTTGGCGGTGGCGGTGGCGCTGGCGGTCCGGGTTCAGGTGGTGGTTTCCGAGGAATGGGCGGGGGTCGGCCCTCGTTCGGCGGTGGAGACGCCGGTGGAGCATCCGGTGGTGGTCGGCCAAGCGTCGGTCGCCCAGGTGGTGGCAGATAGGTGTTAGGCGGCTCGCAAGTTTGGAAATTGAAACAATATGATTATGCACGCAGGCGAGATTCTTAAACGCCGTGGTTTACTGAATGAAGAACAGCTGTCGCAGAGCCGGGATCGTGATGCGACCGGCGTGATTCAGGCTGCAATCGCATTGGGTTTCGTCGAGGAACGCGAAGCACTTCAGGCTTTAGCCGAAGAAGTGGGGCTGGACTATGTCGATCTTCGTGAGACGGATGTAGATCTCGAGGCCCTGCAGGGCTTCCCTCAAAAGCTCATGTACAGGCAATCGCTATTTCCGATTGGGTTTGAGGGTGACTCCATTATTGTTGCCACTTCAGACCCGCTGGATCTTTATCCTCTTGATGAAGCGAGTGCCGCAATATCGAGAAATATAGTGCCAGTTGTTGCGGAGCGTGCTGAAATTGCCCGCTTGATGAACCGGCACTTGGGTGTGGGTAGTGAG